>NZ_PIQX01000018.1 GCF_003049085.1 Campylobacter concisus | reverse complement strand
ATGAAAAACTAAATTTAAAAGTAGGAAATAACCTAAGCTTAGAGAGCACTAGAGATATAAAAGATGCCAGCTCTAAAAGCAAGGGTATAAATTTAAGTGCAAGCTACTCCGGAGCAACTAATGCTAAACACTTTGCATCAGGAGATAGCTCTCTAAGCTCTGTTGGAGCGAGCATTAGCAAGTCAAACTCAAACACAAAGATAAAACAAACAAACCTATCATCTATAACAGCTAATGAGCTAAATGTAGAGGTAGGTAAAAACACTCATCTAAAAGGATCACTACTAGCAGCAGGAGAGTATGATAAAGATAATACCTTTATAGATAACCACAACCTAAATTTAAAAACAAATACCCTAAGCTATGAGAACCTATCAAATACAAGTTATAACAAAGGATCATCTCTTAGTATAGGTGCTAACTACTCACTAGGTAAAAAAGATGAAGCCAATAAAAATAGCCAAGACAAGAGTACAAGCTACTCTAGTCTAAAGTCAATAAACTACTCTAATCAAAGAAATCTAAGCTACACACTATCTAAAAACATGGCAACTCTAGGCAGTGGCAACATAGAGATAGCAGATAAAGAGAACTCCGATGATATGGATAGACTAAACAGAGATACTACTAAACTAACAAAAGATCTAGTAAATACTAGCATAAGCTCAAATGTAGATGCTAGTATAGATGCTAGGGTGTTTAGTAAAGAGGGTAGGAGGGAGATAGCTAAAGAGATAGTAGATAGTAGTACCATAATAGACGCCATTAATCAAATAGCGACTACGGATAGAGCAACTATATTCTCATTCTTTAAAGAAGTAAGCAAGCAATATAGCGTATTAAACGGCGTTAGAGAAGAGGTGGCAAACTCACCAGAACTACAAGCATTTTTATCTAGTAGTACTACAACCGAAGCACAAAGAAAAGAGGCTATGGCACTAGTAACGCTTGCCGTTATGAAGAATTTAGGATATCAACCAAATGATATAAAGTCTATATATACAGATGAAACAGGATATAATGGCGAAAAGATAAAAGGTTTTACAAGCTTGCAAACCGGATCTAGCTATATAAATTTCAAAAACATAACCGATATGAAAGATCTTGTAAAAACCATAACCCATGAAAACCAAAGATCTATGGATATACAAGATCATAGAGATATAAATCAAAACAGAGATGATG
>NZ_PIQX01000017.1 GCF_003049085.1 Campylobacter concisus | reverse complement strand
TTAGCATTAGTTGCTCCGGAGTAGCTTGCACTTAAATTTATACCCTTGCTTTTAGAGCTGGCATCTTTTATATCTCTAGTGCTCTCTAAGCTTAGGTTATTTCCTACTTTTAAATTTAGTTTTTCATAATAATCTGCAAAATTAGCTCACTCCAAACTTTATCCATTATTTTTTCAAATTTTCCTTACGTCTTTTTGAGCGAGACATTCTAAAGAATTTAGGCTTGGCTTCTATAACATTGTTTTGTGGTTTTGCCAAATACCTAACTGCCCCAACAATAGCATAAATGCAAACCGCAACAATAAGAAAGAGTGAGAAATTTGCTATAAGAGACAAAATGCCCTCTACTCTAGTGGCGCTAAAATATAGCCTATAAAACAAAAAAGTGATCAAAAATATAATCATTAGGTCAAACAAGATATATAAAACAGACTGGATATTGCCTCTTGTCTTAAATTTTAGACAATTTAAACTTGAAATAACATCCTCTATCAGCATCTTTAAAAATAGTAATCCTACAGTGTCAAATACCAGCCAATACAGCCACGGAACGTTTGGCATAAAACCAATGTCAATTATTCTGCTAATAAAACCACTCATACGAAACTACCCGTTAAGATATCCTATAAAACACCATTACCAAATTTATTAGATATTATTTATATTCATAAATCAACTTGTTTAACTTTACAAAAAAAGGAATAAATAGCATAGCAAATATCAACTATGAGCTGAATACATAAACAAGCAAATGCGATATATAGTAAATTTCTATCACCTAGGTCGTATTCTAAAAATTGAGGAATGTTTAAAAAATTTGTCATGATAATAAAAATAGCACCAAGAAAAACGAAAAAATACCTAGCAATAAACTTTCGTCCCCTATTTTTAGACTCTTTAAACCAAAAAAGCAAAAATATAAAACTTGCGATAGATCCACAAATTAGACCAATATTATTAATAGCCAACGTTATCTCCCATCAAAAAAACAGTAACTATCAGAAATATATTCAAAAATAGTTGATAATAGCTAAAAAAGTACTTAGGACTATTTTGCCAATCTATCAATATAATGGCTGGCCAGATCATATTCATAAAGAAAACAACTATCTTGGCCATTAGTATTCCAGTGCTTATTTCTGACCAATTGTTGTGATAATAGACAATATGGCAAGCAAAATAAACAAGTATGGCATAACCTATAAAAATACATAAAATAGATAAAAATCTCAGAAATTTATATATGAAATTTAGCATAAATCGCTTACTTATATATAGTATTAAATAAAGCACTAAATTTGATATTAAAAAAATAGATATTACGTCCACTTGTTATCCTACTGCATCAATACACCAAAATCTATTGTATGTGGGGCTATTTTATTTAATTCTTCTGTTATATTTCTTAATTCTGTACTATTTTGCAAAGGTGCGTTTTTAAAATTCATAATAGATCCTCCACTAAATTCTATTACATCATCTACAAATGTATTTGAATTTCTTAACAAAGAGTCCTCATTGTTATTGTAGCCACCAAAAAAAGATTCGCTGATTGTTGAAACAATATTTGGATATCTATTGTTTTCAAACATTTTGTTATAGTTTCTTGCATTTTCTAAAACACGCCCATCAAATTCTCTTTCTGTCATACTACCTGGAATTTCAATCACCTGTTTTTCTTTCCATTCATTATTCAAGTAATGATCTCTATCTTTGTATGCAACTTTTTCTTCTTTACTAATATGGTTTATATCTTTTACTACGATTTCAGTATCACCACCAAATATAAAATCTTTAGCACCAAGAGAAGCAATAGTAATTCCTTCTTTATAATTACTTCCATCAACAACTATAAACATATGGTTTTTACCAAAACCTACCGACCTAGAATATGCTTCGACTCTATTCGCTCCCAAATTCTTATCTAGCTTTGCAAATTCTCTATTGTTATTTATCATGCTTTTTGTTACAGCTGTTGTTAAAGGTGTCTTAGAAAAACCTTTATCGTTTAGCCATAGAGCGTGAGAG
>NZ_PIQX01000016.1 GCF_003049085.1 Campylobacter concisus | reverse complement strand
CTTGCTATTCCTCCGTTTACGCTTTTAACTACTCCGGCTTCTTTAGCCATCATGTTCTCCTTATTGTTTATATTATTTGAAATTTTGAATGAATTATATAAATTTTAGAAGAGCTTGTCTATTGTACTGGGGTACGATGTGAGATTTTTATAATATATAAAAAATAGGCGAAATAGCTTTAAAACAGGTTGTTTAATATAATTTCGTAGATTTATAACAAATAGAAAAGATAAAAAATTTTATAAGATTTTAGTTATACAAAAAGATTAACCCAAAGACTTTTTCCTTGGAATTAAATCAACTTTATATAATTTAAAGTACTAGCGTATCATCTTTAACTTCTAAAATCATGTTATGACTGCGTTCTGTGCATTTTTATTTACTAATCTTATGGCTTTTTTCTTTTTAATCTAATAGTAAAAACACATTCCAGTTATACTAACTATCTATTATAAATACTATAAATTTATAATCAAAAATTTAAAAACATCAATAATTTTTTAATTTACATATTTTTAGTGAATGTCTTTTAAAAAAGATTAATTAATATTCTTGCTTATTTCTATGGCTCGCCAAAGGGTAAAAATCAAAAACTACAAATAAAATTATTTAAATAAAAAACCCAAGAAATTCTTGGGTTTTAAATAAGATATTATAAATCCAGTGTAATGTTATTTTCTATTTTAATACTTACCGTTTCGCCATTTACGGTCGTAGAATACGTTCCGTCATTATTATTTTGCCATGAGGATGTATCTGTCTTATGAACGGTATCGTCGCTACCGCCTTTTACGGTAAGAGTATCACCGGTAGTTTTATTGGCGTCTAGCACGTCTTGTGCGGTGATGTTTAGTTTTGCACCGTTTACGCCCGTCATATCGATGGATTTTACGTTGTTATCAGTTATGGCAGATAACTGGGATAGATCCACGGTTTTATCGCCTTCCATATCGGTTATATTTACGTCCCCGTTTGTATGAGTTAGAGATACTTTGTTTTCAAAATTTAAGTTATTAAATCCAGAAGAAGCTCCGTTTTTCAAAACTAAAGTATCATTGCCCTCATCCCCGTTTAAGGCTATATTACCGGAATTATTTATACTAGCTCCGTTATCTATACTTATAGTATCATTGCCCTCATTGCCTCGCACTGAAGAGTTCGTCAAAGTAGCTCCAGAATTTATATTTATAGTATCGTTGCCTTCGTAGCCATAAACGTGACCTCCGTTTAGATGAGCACCGTTATTTATATTGATATTATCATTACCTTCGCCTGCACTTATATGCGTACCGCTTTCGAAATTAGACCCTGAATTTATATTTATAATATCATTACCGCTTCCAGTTCCTATTCCAGTTCCTTGTGTTATACTTGTCGTCTTAAAAATAGTATCGGTCGTATTTACCGTATCGTCACCCTCTTTAGTCCAGATATTAGTATCATTTACGACAACGTTATGTAAATTTACGGTATCGTTTCCAGTTCCGGTATCTACTTTAACGTTTTTATTATAGTCGTTGTTTATTTTGTTTAGATCTGTATTTCTTATTGTAACGATATCATCGCCATCTCCACTAATAATTTTACCACCGACAAAACCTTCTTTATTAGCTCCTCCGTCGATTTCTATAATATCGTTACCAGCATTACCTTCAATATCACCCTTAACGACGGCACCGTCCAAAACTTTAATCGTATCGTCACCGTCGTCGCCGTGAATATATTCTTTTACCGTAGTACCCTTTCCGGTTACAGTTATACTATCATTACCCCATCTTCCGACTATACCGTCTACGTTTGCGCCCTTTTCTACTAGGATAGTATCATCGCCACCTCTACCGTTTATAGCGCTAACATATGTTTGGTCGCCAGATACAGTTATTTTATCACCTCCTTCGTCGCCCCTTACTTCTCCTGTTACTTTTGCGCCATTTTTTACAGTGATGATATCAGCACCGTCTCCGCCAAATATATGTTGCGCACTGGTTCCCGCACCGCTTAAAGTTATAGTATCGGCATCGGCACCGCTATCTACTATATCTAAAGCCGGATTTACCTGCTTTTCGTATATATCGTTCATAGTTTTGGTGTCGCCTCTTATCTGCCCTACGACTTTGGCGCCGTCCTCTAAAGTTATAGTATCTTTTCCAGCGTCTCCAAGTATATTGTTTATCGAAGAACTTCCTTTGGCAGTTATAACGTCGTCTCCTGCGCCGCCGCGGATATTTCCTCTTACCGTAGCGTTTTCGACGTTTATGGTATCCATACCGTCGTTGCCGCCTATGTTTTTAACTTCGGAATTATTACTTACTTTTATAATATCGTCTTCAGAGCCACCCAAGATATCTGAAGTTACCTTAGAATTATCTACCGAAATTTTGTCTTCACCCGAACCGCCGGAAATACCAATTGTCTCAGCACCGTCTTTTAGATCAACGTTATCGTTTCCAACTCCACCATATACAGATTCTATTTTTGCGCCGTCTACGGTTATTTTATCTGCATTATCCGATCCAAACACTTTTAAATTTGGATTAGGATTTACTATCTTTGCTACTGAGCCATCATCTGGATAGTTTGAAGCTTTTGCTGTGCTAGTTACCGCTAGGTCTTTAGCATCATCTTGACCAATAGCTAGTTTACCATCATTGCTTACATACCAACCGTCTTTATGTTGGAATGCACTAGGAGTGGTAGGATCATCAGGAGTTAGATAATCTCTACCATCAGTATGTCTATATA
>NZ_PIQX01000015.1:0-5000 GCF_003049085.1 Campylobacter concisus | reverse complement strand
GTCCCAGTTCGGATTGGAGTCTGCAACTCGACTCCATGAAGCCGGAATCGCTAGTAATCGTAGATCAGCCATGCTACGGTGAATACGTTCCCGGGTCTTGTACTCACCGCCCGTCACACCATGGGAGTTGATTTCACTCGAAGCCGGAATACTAAATTAGTTACCGTCCACAGTGGAATCAGCGACTGGGGTGAAGTCGTAACAAGGTAACCGTAGGAGAACCTGCGGTTGGATCACCTCCTTTCTAGAGTACGTATAGATATTCTCTCACAAGATATCTATAAGAAAGATATTCTCAATCATCCTTGTTTAGTTTTGAAAGATTGATAGACCTATAGGGGCCTATAGCTCAGCTGGTTAGAGTGCACCCCTGATAAGGGTGAGGTCACAAGTTCAAGTCTTGTTAGGCCCACCAGAGAATTTAATTGGGGAATTAGCTCAGCTGGGAGAGCGCCTGCTTTGCACGCAGGAGGTCAGCGGTTCGATCCCGCTATTCTCCACCATAAAATAGTTTAACTATATTAAGTCTAATTAGAGAGCTTAAAAATTAAACTTTCTAATTAGACTTTTGTCTAAATGTTCTTTTAATTAATATTGTTAATAGTCACAAGCAAGTTTTAAAAACAATTTTACAGGACTTGTTAAAGATTTAAATTTCTATTCTCTTTGCATTTAATGCAAAAGTTTGACATCACAATCTATTTAGGATTTAAAACTTATCTAAATAGTTGTCAATGCTTTCCGTCTTGAGAGCTAGAATTTAAATATAGTAACATAAAGTTATCTTTAACAAGGAAGTGATGCGAATTAGAATAATCTAATATAGAAAAGGTAAGCTACAAAGAGCAAGTGGTGGATGCCTTGGCTAGTAGAGGCGATGAAAGACGTGCCAGGCTGCGATAAGTCTCGGGGAGCCGTCAAGGGGCTTTGATCCGGGAATTTCTGAATGGGGCGACCCAGTTAAGCGCGAGCTTAACTACCTAATATGGAGCGAACGAGGGGAATTGAAACATCTTAGTACCCTCAGGAAAAGAAATCAAAAGAGATTACGCTAGTAGCGGCGAGCGAACGCGTAAGAGGGCAAACCGTTAGTTTACTAACGGGGTTGTAGGACTGCAATATAGACTAAACTTAGCTAATAGAATAATCTGGAAAGATTAAGCATAGAGGGTGATACTCCCGTATATGAAAGCTTTGTTTTACTTAGCAGTATCCTGAGTAGGGCGGAACACGTGATATTCTGTCTGAAGCTGGGTAGACCACTATCCAACCCTAAATACTACTACTAGACCGATAGCGCACAAGTACCGTGAGGGAAAGGTGAAAAGAACTGAGGTGATCAGAGTGAAATAGAACCTGAAACCATTTGCTTACAATCATTCAGAGCCCTATGATTTATCAGGGTGATGGACTGCCTTTTGCATAATGAGCCTGCGAGTTGTGATGTCTGGCAAGGTTAAGGAAACCCGGAGCCGTAGCGAAAGCAAGTCTTAATAGGGCGTTTAGTCAGACGTTGCAGACCCGAAACGATGTGATCTATCCATGAGCAGGTTGAAACCGGTGTAAGAGCCGGTGGAGGACCGAACCCGCTAGCGTTGAAAAGCTATGGGATGACTTGTGGATAGGGGTGAAAGGCCAATCAAACATCGTGATAGCTGGTTCTCTCCGAAATATATTTAGGTATAGCGTCATGTAGTAACACTAGGGGGTAGAGCACTGAATGGGCTAGGGCATACACCAATGTACCAAACCCTATCAAACTCCGAATACCTAGTGTGTAATCATGGCAGTCAGGCGGCGAGTGATAAAATCCGTCGTCGAGAGGGGAACAACCCAGACTAACAGCTAAGGTCCCTAAATCTCATTTAAGTGGAAAACGATGTGGAGTTACTTAAACAACCAGGAGGTTGGCTTAGAAGCAGCCATCCTTTAAAGAAAGCGTAATAGCTCACTGGTCTAGTGATTCTGCGCGGAAAATATAACGGGGCTAAAATGAGTACCGAAGCTTTAGACTTAGTTTTACTAAGTGGTAGGAGAGCGTTGTATTTGCGTTGAAGGTATACCGGTAAGGAGTGCTGGAGCGAATACAAGTGAGCATGCAGGCATGAGTAGCGATAATTGGGGTGAGAATCCCCAACGCCGTAAACCCAAGGTTTCCTACGCGATGCTCGTCATCGTAGGGTTAGCCGGGTCCTAAGCAAAGTCCGAAAGGGGTATGCGATGGAAAATTGGTTAATATTCCAATGCCAACTATAATGTGCGATGGAAGGACGCTTAGAGTTAAGCAAGCTAGCGGATGGTAGTGCTAGTCGAAAGGTATAGGTTAAGATCCAGGCAAATCCGGATCTTTTTAAGCCGAGACCCCACAGGCGTTTGAAATTCTTCGGAATGGATAGCGAATTGCCGATACTGTCGAGCCAAGAAAAGTTTCTAAGTTTAGTTATAGTTGCCCGTACCGTAAACCGACACAGGTGGGTGGGATGAGTATTCTAAGGCGCGTGGAAGAACTCTCTTCAAGGAACTCTGCAAAATAGCACCGTATCTTCGGTATAAGGTGTGCCTAACTTTGTGAAGGATTTACTCCGTAAGCATTGAAGGTTACAACAAAGAGTCCCTCCCGACTGTTTACCAAAAACACAGCACTCTGCTAACTCGTAAGAGGATGTATAGGGTGTGACGCCTGCCCGGTGCTCGAAGGTTAATTGATGACGTTAGCTCTGCGAAGCGTTTGATCGAAGCCCGAGTAAACGGCGGCCGTAACTATAACGGTCCTAAGGTAGCGAAATTCCTTGTCGATTAAATATCGACCTGCATGAATGGCGTAACGAGATGGGAGCTGTCTCGAAGAGGGATCCAGTGAAATTGTAGTGGAGGTGAAAATTCCTCCTACCCGCGGCAAGACGGAAAGACCCCGTGGACCTTTACTACAGCTTGACACTGCTATTGGGATAAAAATGTGCAGGATAGGTGGGAGGCTTTGATCCATAGACGCCAGTTTATGGTGAGCCATTGTTGAGATACCACTCTTTTTTATTCTGATAGCTAACTAGCTTGAGTTATCCTCAAGTAGGACAATGTCTGGTGGGTAGTTTGACTGGGGCGGTCGCCTCCCAAAATGTAACGGAGGCTTACAAAGGTTGGCTCAGAACGGTTGGAAATCGTTCGTAGAGTATAAAGGCATAAGCCAGCTTAACTGCGAGACATACACGTCAAGCAGAGACGAAAGTCGGTCTTAGTGATCCGGTGGTTCTGTGTGGAAGGGCCATCGCTCAAAGGATAAAAGGTACCCCGGGGATAACAGGCTGATCTCCCCCAAGAGCTCACATCGACGGGGAGGTTTGGCACCTCGATGTCGGCTCATCGCATCCTGGGGCTGGAGCAGGTCCCAAGGGTATGGCTGTTCGCCATTTAAAGCGGTACGCGAGCTGGGTTCAGAACGTCGTGAGACAGTTCGGTCCCTATCTGCCGTGGGCGCAAGAAGATTGAGGAGAGTTGACCCTAGTACGAGAGGACCGGGTCGAACCAACCACTGGTGTACGAGTTGTTCTGCCAAGAGCACCGCTCGGTAGCTATGTTGGGATGTGATAACTGCTGAAAGCATCTAAGCAGGAAGCCAACTCCAAGATGAATCTTCTTTTAAGAGCTCATATAGACTATGTGTTTGATAGGCTGGGTGTGTAATGGATGAAAGTCCTTTAGCTGACCAGTACTAATAGCTCGTCTGCTTATCTTTTAATAAGCATCACTTCCTTGTTAAGGATAAAAACTTAATAAGATATGTTTTTACAAGACTTTGTTTATGACTTTTAACTTTATCAAGTAGTGTTAAATAAGAGATTTATCTAATATATCTTTTATTTAACACTGCCCGTGACTATACAGACGAGGAAACGCCTTGCTCCATCTCGAACCAAGAAGCTAAGCTCGTCCTGGCTGATGATACTCTCCCTTACTGGGATGTTGGAAAAGTAGGTCGTTGCGGGCTTTGTTAATTTTAATATTCTTTATCTAAACAATTATCTTTTAAAATATTATTTCTTAATTTATAACAAAATATCAAATCTTACATTTATTTATATTTTTAAATAATCAGACTCTTTATCTCTATGCTTATAAATATCTCTTAGTTTATGCTTTTATACGAGTATTGACTAAAAACACCAAATATGATAGACTCCAAACCCAAATTTACCCAAAAAGGACAAAAATGAAAAAGATTATATTCTCACTATTAGCAGCAGCTTCTACATTACTAGCAGCCATAAATTTAAATACCGCCACAAAAGAAGAGTTAATGAGTTTAGATGGCATAGGATCTTCAAAGGCAGATGCAATAATAGAGTATAGAAAAGCGAATAAATTTAACTCAATAGAAGACATAAAAAATGTAAATGGTATAGGTGATAAGACATTTGAAAATTTAAAATCAGATATATCAGTATCAGGCACTACAAAGATAGATGACACAAAATCAAAAATAAAATCTAAAAAAGATGAGATAAAAGAAAAGGTAAGTAAAAAGAGTGATGAAGTAAAAGAGAAAAAAGATAGTGCTAAAGACGATAGTATAAAAGAGATAAAAGATAAGAAAGAAAAGCTAAAAGATAAAGCACAAAAGAGTAAAGCTAAAAAAGAGAAGAGTAAGGAGTAATAAATCTAGAAATTTGTAAAAATTCTTACATAAAGTATATAAAAATAGTTAGGAGCGCATAGCGTTCCTAATAAAAAATAGATTGGTTTTTATATATCTGCCTACTTTTTAAATTCTATAACCTAGTTTGCCTGTTTTTTAAATTTTATAAATTAATAAGCTCATCTAATAGATCTTGTAAAGTAATACTTCTTAAACTATCCTCTAAAGCTTCTTGTGCTTTTAGGAAGTGGGTGGTTAAGAGAGTTTCGATCTTGCCACCAAGTGGGCAGGCTTTGGGTGAGTCAGAGTGGATCTTGAAAAGTTTTTCTTTATCATTTACTGCGTTAAAAATTTGAAGGAGGGTTAG
>NZ_PIQX01000014.1 GCF_003049085.1 Campylobacter concisus | reverse complement strand
TTTGTATGATACTTCCATAAAATCAGAGAGAATTTACTTGTCTTGTTTCGTTTTTCTCTCTTGATTTTATAAAATTTCCATAAGTCCCTGCTTTTAAATTAAGTGATCTTTTACACTGTAGCTTAGATTTAGGGCTTATGGGTTAATGTTTCGATTAAAAATCTTAGTGCTTTGACACTGAATACAAGAAAGAAACATAACCTAAATTTTATTCAGGAGTATCAAAAATGAAAAAAGCATTTTTTTGTGGTGTTGATGTTTCTAAAGATAAAATCGACGTTTGTTTTTTAACTTCTATCACGAGTGAGAAAGCTAAATTTGAAACATTGCCTAATAACTATGAGCTTATCAAAGTTTATTTTGATAGTTTTAAAAATGATGAAATTTTAGTTGTTTTTGAAGCAACTTCAAATTATCATTTGGCACTTCAAAGGGCTTTATCTGATTTAGGTATTAGATATTGTGTTACAAACCCCTATAAATCATCTTTATTTTTAAAGCATCTTAGCACTATAAAAACTGATACAAGCGATAGTTATGGCTTGGCTGTTTATGCTAGGACTTTTAAAAGCGAGATCGCCCCTGATAAGTATAATGCCGAGTATTTAGAGATAAAAAGTTACAATTCAACCTTAAATTTGCTCCAAAAAATAAATACTCAACTTAAAAATTTTAAAAGTTCTCAAAAAACTTTAAATAATAAAGTAATTGATAATGTTATCGCAAATCTTATAAAAGAGATTGCAAAACTTCAAGCTATGCTTCAAAAACTGGCTTTTGACCTTGTTAAAAAAGCTATTCCAGAAACCGAAGAGATCATTAAAGAAAACAAAGGCTTTGGCATTGATCTCGCTTTAAATTTATTTCCACAACTGCATTTTAATAGGGATAAATCTGAAAAACAATTTATAAGTTTTATTGGTCTTAGTCCTAGAATTTTTCAAAGTGGTTCAAGTGTTCATAAAAGCCAAAAGATAAACAAAATGGGCAATTCTAATATAAGGCGTATTCTATTTATGACTGCATTATGTGCCATTCGTTTTAACGCTAAATTTAAGGCACGTTATGAGCGTTTATTAGCTAACGGCAAAAAGAAGATGACTGCTATTGTTGCTGTTATGTGTGCGATAGTTCGTTATTTAAAAAGCTTATTCCCATTTAATCCAGAAATAAAGGCTATTTAATGAGAAAAATCCATTATAAGCTAATCTTTTCAGTTCTTGAAATCCTATCATCTAAAAATTCTTTAACAAGGGCTGATATATGCGATCATTTAAAGATTAGCAAAGCTTATCTTTCTCAAATTATTAGTAATAGATATTTAATAAAAAATCAAATTTTTTCAAAAAGGATAAAACAATGGCAAAAAATGCAACAGCTCCATTAATGGACAGTACAAGCGAAAATCTTTATAGAGAAATTTATCAATCTCTCAACCAAAATTTAGATTGTTTCGAGCAAAAGATTAAAGTCTTAAAGACTAAAAAGATCGATGGTAAGCAAAAGCTAGATAAAGATAACAACCCCATTGTAAATGAGCTTGGAGAGTTTGAAAAGTGGGATGATAGCTATGTTCTGACTTTTGTCGCTTTAAATAGCGGTGGTGAGCATACAACAAGGATAACGCAAGAGCAATACCTTGATCTAAAAGATGACGAAGTTTATATCGCTAGTGGTAAGATCGAATATAGGATTTATAAGGACGCTTATAATTCAACTCCAGTTATTGTTTTTAATAAATTTGTCCCTGCGATTGATAGTTTTGTCACGGCAATGCTAAAACTTGAAGCACTTAAAAATGGCTCGAATGCTTGAAAAATAGGGGCTAAACCTTAGCCCCGTGCCTAGACTATCAGCAAGGTTAGGCGGGACAAGCTGGGTTTTATTAAAGGTTTAAAAAAATGATATATAAAGACGATAGATTTAAAATACTTCATCAAGGCATCGATACTTTAGTTATCGGCGTAAATTGTATTGATGAAAAATTTTTTAATACAACTTTTTCAAGCTTTATTCGCAAGATCGCTACGCTAAAACAACAAGCACAAAATTTACGTACATTTGGCGAAAAGTATATTTTGGATGATTTGGGCTTTGATTACGGAAATTTTAAAGTATCAAGTAAAGGCTTAGGTCAATATTTTGGATATTTTTCAAACGATGATATATTTTGTACCATTTCAGATACTAAATTTAAGCCAAAAGGGCTATATCATTTAAAAATTCAATTTAGAAGCATATTTTTACTTAAATATGGACACGTTAGAGCCTATGAGCTTGTAAAAAAATTTTTAAGTGATATATTTAAAGAGCATTTTAAAATAAGTGTTTTAAGGCTCGATCTTGCAACTGATGTAACTGGCATAAAATATACTCCACAAGATTTTTTACAATTTAGAAGTTTAAAAAGAGTTTCTAACTATTCAGATCAATATAAAAAAGATGACGATGATTTAATAATTGATGAAAATTCACCAGTTTTTAATGATATAACTGAAATTAATGTCAATAATTTTATGCGTTTTACTCGCTTTGAAGGTGTAAGCTTTGGAAAAAATCCACACATGTTTAGGGTTTATGACAAGATAAAACAAGTTCAAAGCAAAAATATTTCAACTTTAATTTTCACAAAATGGGAAATAAATGGCTTTAATCCTGCTGTTGATATGTTTGTATTTAGACACGAAGCGGAGTTCGGACGATCTTCAATAAAAAGATTAATCCCTATTAATGAAAGTGATGAAATTGCTTATATTTTTAATCATTTGGGAGCTTTTTGGTCGCAAGGGCTTAGTATTTGTAAATGGTATGATCTAACTGATGATGAAATTAATCGTTTAACTGCTGGCACTATTCAAAGTGATAGTGCAAGAAAAATTTATCAAAGATGCGATTTTGATGATAATAGGCTTAAATTTTGGGATATGCTCTTGCCTTGGGGCGATGATAAATTTAAAGCTCTTACTATGCACGATCTTATTCAGTCAAAGGATATTAAAAAAGCAAAAATGGCTTTAAAAGCCTTTGTGAGTGCTGTTTATACTAATTTGGGTGTTAGTGGTGAGAATTTTTTATATGTTTTTACTGAAACACTTAAAGATCTTGAAAATGATGGCTTAACTCTTCACGAATACGGCTTATCGAAGCTTGCCGGCAATTTTTTGAAAAATGAAAAAACTATAAAAAATCAGAATTTAGATATAGATAATCCCCTTTTTGATGTTTTTAACGCTTCTTTAAATGATTTTTTTGTTGCCATTAGCAAAATAAGAAATGATGATTATATTCATCCTATAACGAATGCTTTAAAGGGGTTTCAATGCAAAAATTAAATGCTTATGGTCTTTTGGTGTGTGAATTATTAGATAGTGGCAAGGATGTTATTTGTATTGATATTAAATGTCCTATCGTTAAAAGGCTTTACGCCAAAAAGCTTGGTTTTATTTGGGCTGATATTGTTATTGGTAGTAGAAAGGCTTTTTACTCGGCTCTTGATGAATTAAATATTCTTTTTATTCAAACAAATTTGAAAAAGCTATTAGATAGCAAAGGTTATTCTTTGCGAAATGGTCGTAAATATATTTTTGCTGTTAAACAGCCTAGATTAGATTTATTTTAAAAAAGGGTTATAAAATGTTAAATATTATTAAAAATTTAGGTGCTTTCTCTTTAAGTGATAGTGGTTCTTTAATAAATAGTCTTAGTCAGTATCAGCCTTGTAATTATTCTTTAGATGATATTAAAACTATTCATCGTTGTAATGCTAGTGATCCGATATATCTTAAAGACATTTATTCTAATCAAATTTTCGTTAAATTGTTTGATTTTTTGGTTTATGGTGGCGATGATGAATTTTTTATTTGTGATTGTATTTTAAATCCTTTAGATGTTTCTGATATACGTTTTGCTATCTCTGGTCTTTACGTTGAAATTGAAAAGAAAGATATACCAAAGGGGCATAAGCTTCTCTCTTCTGATTTTAATCTAGCTAATATTTTTTCTTCTGCTCTTCTTGATTTGCCATTTTCAACTATACAAAGTGATATTACTTTAGGAGCTTTTTCTAAAGGTCAAATCGTTCAAATTAAAGATTTTAGCTTGCCTTTTTATGTTTTAGGTTGCTCTTTATTACAACTTGGTCTTAATAAATTTATTCTTTTTTATGATGTTTTTTGCCTTGATTATGAATTAGTAAAACTCGGTGTTTTTAGCGTTCGCCGAATTTTTGTTCCAGCTGGATTAGTTAGACCATTTAAGTTTGATAAAACATTTTATAAATATGTGATTGCTTTATATGCTTATATTTTTAAGAGTTCTGCTGTTAATTCTCTTGATTTATCTGATGTTGTTAAACAAATTTTTGAATATTCTGGTGAAGAAGATTTATTTAGTTTATTTTCAAGATTACGCAATGAAGCTGTTGAAAAGCAAGCTAAATCCGAAAGTAATGAGCCACCTATTTATTTATAAAGAAAGGGATTTTTAATAATGTATTCTGGTATTACTCAAGCTATTAGTAAAGTTAGTCAAGTTAATAGTGCTTTAAAAGCTGGTGGGGTTGCTGGTGCTATTGGTGCTGGTGCTAATTTTGATTTAAAAGATAACCCCGTTACTGATATAACTGCTCTTGGTATTTGGGGATTAAAAAATGTTTATAATAGTTTTTTTAATAAAAAAGAAAGTGTCGATGTTGATAAAAATATAAAAGAGCTTAGTGAATATTATGCTAAACAACGTGAAGCTAAAGCAATAGATGCACAAAAAGAAAAAGAAAAACCTAAAGAAGATAATTTACCTAAGCCATCTGATAACGATAAGTCTAGTAGTGTCCCCTTAACTTTACTTGGTGTTTTAGATCAGCAAAATCATATATTAAAGCTTATGTCTTTAAATTTAGCTGTTTTAGGAGCTGTGAAAAATAATGCTTTTGATAAACAAGCTAGCGCTAAAAAAGATAACTTATATAATCAATCTCCAGAAATTCAAGGGCGTGTTACATTTGATAGAAAAACTGGATATTGGGTTGATCCTACTACTAAAACGCTTTATAATCCTTATACTGGCGATCGTATATACGATAATGCTTCGTCAAATACTGGCACTAATTCCGCTGTTTCTACTGGTGTAGATTTTAAAGAAGTGTTAAAATCTCAAGAAAAAATTAATAGTGAAATTTCTAAATATATCTCAACTATTGGCGAAAATCAAAAAGTATATAATCAAAATTTAGAAAAGCTTGTTGTTAATTCAAAAGAGTATTCGCAAGCTATGAAAGATGGTTTGGCTGGTGTTAAACTCAAAGCCAGCGTTGCTGTCGATAATAATTTAAACGCTTCTTTAGCTATTAATAAGCCAGTTGAAATTTCTTTCCCAGCTTCTTATGCTGAAAACCAAAAAATACTTAGTGATAATTCAACTAAAACGCTTGAAATTTATAAAGAAAAAGCTGATTTTGATAAAACTGATGTTGCAATTAAAGACCTTGATGGCAATATTGTTGCAACTACTTCGCCACGTGCTATTGCTTTATCTCGTCAAGCTGTTCAAACTCGTGTTTTAACTGATGAAAATAATTTTGAATTAGATAGTGATGCTTTAAATTTATTTGATATTCCTATCCCAAACTTTAAAGATTTATTTGATACTGAATTACCTAGTAAAACTTTACTTAAGGATTTAAAATAATGGCTGATAAAAGTTCTGAAGCTGGAAAAATTTTAAAGCTTGGTATTCACGAAATGTTTGAAGACTTGACCTATAGCGTTGCTTATGATGAAGTTTTAAGTAGGCTTAAAAAAAGTGGTATGGATGACGGCATTTTAAAAGATGCAATAAATAGCGGTATTACTATTATGTTTAGTGCTGCTTTAGTCAAATATATTCAGCTACAAGAAAAAGTCGTTGATAAGATTATGAGTGTTGTTTATGCTGGTGTTGTAGCTTTACTATCTCCTTTAGGTAAATACGCTAAAAATAAGCTTAGTAATATAAAAGGCACTAAACTTAATAGGATGCTTGGTTTTTTAACTGGTAATTTTTCTGATCGTGTTGGTGTTGCTAAAGTGTTGGTCGAATGTGGTAATCAAGTAATTAACGCTAATAATTCTAATAGTTCAGCACTCCAAAATGTCAATACTGTTATTAATCAACGTCAGCATATTTTAGAAACTAAAAATCAAGAATTTAACTATGCAAAAGCAAAGGTTGATAATATAAATCAAACACTACTTTTTAAGCTTTTTAGCTCTCGCTTTACTCCGCAAGATAAAGAAATTCTTAGACGTATAACTGGCAGTGATAAGATTGATATTGACGCTTTAAATCACGTTGCTGATTTTATGTTTGTTACTGATGATGCTGGTAACGTTTTGGGGCTTAGTGAGATGTTTATTACTATGATGAATGGTTTAGGATATTTTAACGGAAAGGTTAAGAAAAATGGCTCTTGATTGTGAAAAAGCTTTTGAAGAAGAAATGAAAAAATTTGATAGTATTGGTGCTTGTCTTGCTCGTATTGAAAAAATATTAACTGACAATTTAAAAGATAAAAAAGATGATAAAAGCGGTTTAGCATCTTTGGATGAAACAAATCGTCTTTTAAAAATTCTTTGCCACGATCTTGTAGGTAAAGAATAATGGTTTCTTTACTGTGTGGTTGCTGTAATAAGAAAAAAGATTTTACTTTTTATATTGAGAGAGTATTATTTTTTCGTTCTAATACTGAAAATTTAAATGCTAGTATTGATGAAAAATATGATAAGAAAGATGCGCTTTTTGATTGCGGTTTTTCTGGTAATAGTTGTATTCGTGATAAGAGTATTTCTTCTCTTTTTGGTCTTGGCTTTTATTTTTCTGCTTATACTAATTCTAGCATTAAAAAGGCTAATGTCCCTTTACATATGCATTATAATAGCGATGATGCTGACGATTATGAATATAGGGTAGGCACTGATTTTTTAACTCCATCTGGTAAGATCAATATTATGGATTTGCCTAGCTCTTCTGAAATTTCTTCTTATTTTGATAGTAATTTATTCTTTTCTTTTAGTGATCGATCTGATTATTTTTATTTTTGTGTTCCTGCATCTTTTAATTATGCAAAATATACCAGCCGTCTATCTTTTTCGGCTTTTTCTTGTTATTCGTCTTCTAGCCCCTTTTTTAGAAGTGATCTTCGTCTTGGTCTTTTGAATTGTGACTATACTGGTATTCATACTGAAGCTTTTAATCTTTTTTCTATTTTTTCTAGTTTTGTTAATAAATCTTTTGTTTATGAATTTTCTGATTTTATTAATATATTTGAAAATTCTCTATCTTCTTTTTATTCTCAATTTTATAGCGATGTAACTAACTTTAATTTACAACATAGCTATTTATCAGTTTACCGATTTTCAAAAAAGGAGTATTATGCCTATCTACAAAATTACACAACAGCAAGGCAATAGGGTTATCACTTCAACACTTGAAGCCAAAAGTGTTTCCGATCTAATTGCTTTTTTAGATGCTGTTTCTACTGCTGAAATTAAGTATATTTATAAAGTCGAGTTTGAAACTCAAAAAACTAATTTTCCGTCTGATGACTTCAATTACAATAAGCAATTTAAAGCTTTTGTATCTAATAAAAATCGTATGTGCAAGCAAATTTTAATTCATAACGTAAAAAAGACTAAAAACGAAGCTGAAATATCTGCTTTAATTAAAACACATTTAGAAGTAGGCGGACTTGCTGTAAAGGGTGTTTCTTGTTCACTCTTTATGGATAAGTAAAAATTTAATAATTTGTCTTTATAATCTGTATTATTTTATTTTATGGTGGGTTTTTTATGTTCCCTAAGTTTGATTCATTTTCTGATTTTTTTTGGTGGATTGTTGGCTGGTTGATTGTTATTGCCGTTTTGGTTTGGTTTGTTGAATTTAGTTCTCTTTTTCTACGTCCTGAACTACCTAGCGAAATTTTGCGTAAGTTGCTTTAATTCTTTTTTTCGTTCTTGTCCCCCCTCTCAAACACGGCACCCCACCGCTCTGCGGTGTGTGCCGTGTTTTCTTTTCTTCCCTTTTAGTTTATTCTTTTTTATTATCTTATTTTCTTTCTCGATCTTTTATCTTCTTTAGTTGTTTTTTGTTTGCGTTGTGGCGATAGTTTCTGCGATTGCTCGAATATCTTAAAACTTATAATTATGTCTTTTTGCTAGCTATCGCCACGCAAACACTACGCGGACGAAAAACGCGAAAGCGTTTTGAGCGTGCTGAAGCGTCCTTAATATAACCTTAATTATTTAACTTTCTCTTTTTTGCTTAATATTCTCTTGTTTAAAACGTTTTAACAAAAACAAGCAAATTTAAAAAAAGTCGAATGACAAAAGAAAGGATAAAAAAATGTTAAGACAAACAATAGATGGACTTTATGCAAAAAGTCTTACTTTTTCTAGTGGTAGTGATGAAGATGCTTTACTTCCGCTTTTGGCTGGCAAAGTTGAAAGTTATTCAGTCTTTGGCGATGGTGGCACTGCTTTAACTTCAACACCTGATCCACTTAATCGTAAAAATGTGATCGTTGGTGCTAAAACTGCGACTGGTAGAATTTCTACTATGGTAACTATCCCGCACGTTAAACAAAGTTATATGTTCCAAAATTTTCTTTCTGATTTTACTGGCAAATTAGATGCAAATTATGATACTGCTGTTAAATGCGATTATGTAACTTTGAAATTTGATAGACTTTAAGGAGTAAGAGATGTCTAAATGTTTAGTTAAAAATACAATAAATAATAGAACTTATGGCTTTGCTTTGCCGTGCGGTGGTGCTGAAGCTAAAGCATTTTGTGATAATGCTCTTGAGGGAACTTATGTAATACTTTCTCGTGCTAATGAGCAAGGTAATTCAAGCGAAGCAAGCGTTATTGAATATACTATTACTGGTAAAAATGCGGCTGGCAATAAAACTACTTTTAGTTTTTATACTAAGCCTAGTATCGATGAAGACCAGATCAAAACCGCTTTAGCTGGTAAAAAATTTAATGGCGTTAAGTTTGATGAAATTTACGTTATTAGTGCTAGAAAAGTAAAATAGTGTTTTCAATGTTAAATTTAAGCTCCCTATTTGGTAGGGGGCTATTTATCCACGCTTTTATCTATCTTGCTTTATTTCTTTATATCTCTATGTTAAAAGATGATATTAAAGATCTTACCGCTGAAACTATTACATTAAAAACTAATTTAGCAATTGAAAAACAAAACACTGAAAACGCTTTTTTAATTATTGACAATCAAAATTTAAAAATTGAGCAATTAAAAATAGATAGTGAAAAAATATCTAAAGAAAACAATATTTTAAGTCAAAAATTACAAAAACGTTTTAGCATGATCGAAACACCTAAAACGGACGACTGCTTAAGTAAGCTAAAATTTTACGATACTTTACTTTTAGAGTTTAGCAATGGCAATTATTCCAAATAAACTATTTTTCTTTTTCTTACTATCTTATCTTGTTTTGTTTGTTGGTTGCTCTGCAAAATCTTCACAAGGTGCTATTCAAAAAGCTTATATGCCTATAGAATGTAATGTAACAATTCCAGATAAGCCTATTTTTGATCCATTAAATCCAGAAAGTTTAAAAGATTTAATTATTTACTGCATACGAATAGAAGATTTATTAAAAGGCTGTGTAAATGGACAATTTAAACAAGGACGATAATTATTTAATTTTAGTTCTTTTTGTTGGGTTTATAGCGTCGATTTTAAATCTTGAAACTAAAGATTTTTCTAAAATCAAATATAAAATTTTATCTTATTTGCTTAGTTTTTTAAGTTCTATGTTTTTATGTTGGATTAGTTACGAAATATTTTTTTTCTTTTTAAACAATATTAGAGTTTCGGTTGCTCTTGCTGGTTTTGTAACTTGGCGTGGCACTGATTGGATATATTCAAAAATTGATAAAGCTTTAGATAAAAGGATAGAAAGGGATTAATATGACACTTGGCGAACATCAAGAAGCTTTTATGAAAGATGTTGAAAAACTTTTAAATTATCTTCATTCTAATGGATACTCTGTAAGGGGTGGCGAATTAGAAAGGACACAAGCCCAGCAAGAAATTTATTATAATAGTGGTAAAAGTAAAACTATGAATTCTAATCACTTAAAAAGATGTGCGATAGATTTACATATATTTAAAAATAACGTCTGGTTACAATCAAAGCTAGAATTACAAGATATTGGCAATTATTGGGAGAGCTTAAATACTCTTAATCGTTGGGGCGGTAATTTCAAAAGCTTTATTGATGTTCCCCATTTTGAAAGAAATTGTTAAATTCTCTTGACTTCTATCTTAAAATCTAAGC
>NZ_PIQX01000013.1 GCF_003049085.1 Campylobacter concisus | reverse complement strand
TTAGCATTAGTTGCTCCGGAGTAGCTTGCACTTAAATTTATACCCTTGCTTTTAGAGCTGGCATCTTTTATATCTCTAGTGCTCTCTAAGCTTAGGTTATTTCCTACTTTTAAATTTAGTTTTTCATCAGCTCTTAAATTTGCTCCCTTGATAGTTGCGTCATTAGCTGTATTTATATTCATATCTTTAGATGAGTAAAGATGAGAGTTGTTGTTTGTTAGGCTTTGTTCGCTCTGTCTAGTATCGTTTAGTCCTAGCTCTAAAGATTTAGAATTTCCGCCATAAAACGTAAAACCAAACCCCGACGTAAACGATTTGGTATGCGATTTATATTTTAAACTATCTTCGCTAGAGTTTATATTTAGGTTGTTTGAGTTTAAGCTCATATCCTCTTTCGATGCTAGGTCTGAGCCAGTGATAGAAAGGGCATCGTTTGAGTTTATATTTATACGTTTAGCATTTAGACTAGATTTGTTTGAGCTAGTTTGCTTTAAAGAGCTCTCTTGTTTAGTGGTGGCAAGATCAGCCCTTACGCCTACGCTAAAGCCATACGTTCCTGAGCTTGCAGCTGCAGCTGCTGTTTGAGTTACTAGGGCTAGTGTTTTTGCGTTTACATTTTCAGTGGCTAAAAGTATGTTTTCTTTATAGTATTTCTCCTCATCTCTATACTCCTCTAATATCTCGCTTACCTCTTCTATATCAGAGTAGTCGATGCCTACCTCTTTGTTTTTATACCTTTGTTTGATGTCGCTTAGGCTAGCTTCTAGCTTTGATTTTTCTTTTTTATAGTTATCGTACTCTTTTTTTACTCTTTTTAGCTGCGCAACTGCTTCTTTAAGAGCAAGGGCGGCTGGGACAATCTGCGCATACTCGTTTTGGGCGGTGATAGAAAGAGTGCCTACTGCCTCTTTGCTTGATGTATCTTTAGCGTAGAGATTGGTTGAGTGTTTGATATTTGAGTTTTGGCTAGTTAAATTTATAGCTTCATTAGCATTTAAATTTGAGCCTACTATGTTTATATCATCTTTTGCATTTATGTTTATGTCGCCGTTTGCATTTAAATTTGATGAGTTTGCATTTAGCCAGTTCTCTTTTGAGCTTTTGTTCTCTAAGCTAGCTTTTGCGACAGGTACTTTTAATGAAGTCTCTTTTGTTCTAGCTTTGGTCTCTTTTATAACATTTAGCTTTCGCTTTAGATCATCTTTTATATTTTTTAGATGTTCGCCTATAGATATTAAAGATATTTTGCTCTTTTTGCTAACTTCATTGTGATAAATTTCGTCGTTAGAGTTTGTTATCTCTACGTTATTGGCATTTAGATTTATATCTTTTTTCGAATTTAGGTTTGCACCTTTTAGGCTGATGTTGTTTGCGTTTATATTTATATTTTCATTTACATTTAAATTTGAAGCAACTGCCCCTTTAGCTCCTTTTTCAAGTAGGTGAGCGCTGCTTTCATAGATAGTTGGCCTTAGTGCAAAGCGTGAGCTCTTGCTAAATTTAGAGCTTGCCTCTACGTTGTGGTTGGTATCAACTATAACGTTCTCATCTGCATTTAAATTTATATTATTGGCATTTAGATTTGATGAGACTAGAGCTAGATTGCCCCCAGCTTTTAGGCTAATATCGCCTGCATTTAAATTTGAGCTGATGACCTTTTGGTTTATAGCCATTAGATGAGACTCTTTTTTAGAGAAAAAGCCCTTTGACTTCTCTTTAGTTTCTGTGCTCTCGTTTGTATTAGCGCCTACTACATATATATCATTTCCAGCTTCTACGCTTAGCTTGTCGGTAGCTCGAAGGTTGCTTGAGCTTATATGCGTATTTGACTTAGAGTTTAAATTTATATCTTTTGCGTCTAGATTTGCGCTATTTAGCGTTTGGATGCTTTGTTTAAAGCTTATACCCTTCTCTTTTGCGCTATGGCTGTAGGCAAACTCTTTGGCGTTTATATTTATATTATCTGCACTTAAATTTATCTTGTCAGCCTCTAAGCTTGAGCCAGCAATGTTTAAATTTTCTTTAGCATTCAAATTTAAGCTCTCGTCTGCTTTTAAATTTGATGCCTTGCTAAACTGAGATGACTCTTTGTCTAAATTTATATTGTTTGCATCTACGTTTATATTCTTAGCTGAAATATCGCTTGAGTTTATATTTGCCGCGTTTGCTTTTAAATTTACATCTTTAGAATTTAGCTCTAGGTGATTTAGGTTTAAATTTTGTGAGTTTAAATTAAGATTATTAGCCGCTACGTTACCGGCTAGGCTTATGTTGCCTTTGGCATCTAGGTCTATATTATTAGCCATCACTAGAGCTGAGGCCTTTACGTTTTTATCTTTTGCTTCCTTTTTAAATTTACTTATACTCTCGTTTCTTACCTCATATAAGCCGTCAAGGATATTTGCTATGTAGGCTGAGTTTATATTATCAATGCTGTAATAATACCCTTGGTTTTTAACCCTTCTATTTAGGTTTTTGATAATCGGACTATTAAATAGCGGCTCAGAAAATTTATCTATATCTACGTTTGCTAGCTTTATATCGTCATTTAGCGCATAGCTTGAAAAGTCCTGCGTACTTCCTACTATGTTATTACCAGCTGCAAAAACTGCTGGAAGGCCAACATCTGTGTATGAGAAGTTAAACACCGCACCTTTGCCGCCTTTAGTTACCCACTTCTTTTTACCAAAGACTTTTCCTCTTTTGCCCTTCCACTCTTGCTTTTTCCACTTAAACTCATTAAAGCTGCTAACATCTCTTGTTAAATTTAGTGCTATGTTTGTTATATCTTTGCTATCAAGTACGAGGTCGTTGCCAGCATAGATAAAGCTCTTATCATTTAGTAGTTCATCTGTTTTTAAATTTATATCATTGCTTGCTACTATGCTGCCTGGGATGAAATTTGCCTTATCTTCTTCATTTAAAATTTCTTTACTTATAGAGTAGTAAATTCTCTTTAGCACTTCGCGGTCTTTTGCTTTGCTTGTATCAAGTACTACTTCGTTTTTGTCGATGTCTAGTCTTAGATTAGCAAATACCTTTGAAGATGTGCCATATAGATATGAGTCTTTGTGTAAATTTAGAGCATAAAGGGTGCTATCTTTACTTATAGCCTCTTTTAAAATTTCAGCATTTAGCTCCTCCTCGCTTAGCTCTTTGCCTAGTTTTTTAAATTTAGCCTCTATTTTCTCTTTTATCTCTTTTAAATTTACCTCTTCAAGTTTAAATCTATTCTCGCCGCTTTGCTTTAGAGCTAAATTCTTAGCAAATGAGCTTTTCTCCACCCTAGCCTGCGAGCTTGAGTTATTTACTAGCTTTTTAGCATCTACATTTATATCTTTAGCATAAATTTGGCTTGATGTATTTACCAAAGTATCTGTTTTTATATTAAGGTTCTCTTTGGCTGCTATTAGCGCTTCATCTTTGTTTGTTATAGTATTTGCTTTTATACTTGCCTCTTTATTAGAAGCGATAGCGCCAGCATTAACTATATCTCCATCAAGGCTTATCTCTATGTTGTTATTTGCTATTACTAGGCCGTTATTGTTTACGCCTACGCCGTTACTTGTGCCAACCAGCTTTATCTTATTAGCATACATACCGCCAAGTGCGCTACTATCTAGGCTAAAGCTACTTTCTTGATTTTTAGCTTTTACGTCGTTATATAGTTTGCCACTACTTGAAGCTATCTCTTTTTCACCGATGATATTTAGCTCATTTGCGTGGATATTTGAGTTTAAATTTATAGCATTTGAGATCACATTAGTATAGTCGCTGCTCTTATCGTTTAGGCCGTCCCCTACGATGTCGATTGATTTATCAGATATTAGCTCTATCTCTTTAGGACTTAGTTTATTGATATTGCCTGTTGTTAGAGTAAGTGAGCGAGAGTTGATCATATTTAGGCCATCTACGCTTATGCCATTTGGGTTTGCTATGACCACGTCAGCTCTACTTCCGGCTACCTCTAAATTTCCTTTTAGAGATGATTTCTCAGCCGAATTTACCTTATTTATAATAAGGCTTGCCTCTTTTGTTAGCCTATAGTTTGCTTCTATCTGGCCAGCTATCTTAGTGTCTATGTTTTTATTAGAGTTATTAAGGATAGTGCCTGTTGGAGGCGTATTAAACCTACTATACTCATTTATAGATACGCCCTTGCTATCAGGGTTTGTTATGTTTATTATTAGCGTCTCGTTAGGGGCTTTTAGTATATCAGGGCGATTGTTCGCACTTGGATCTGCTATGATACTTGGCTCATTTGCTAGAGCTGGCATAGTACCAAGAAGTAAAGATAGGCTTATGTAGAAATTTAAGCCCATTGTTAAAAGGCTAGGCTTATCACTGCTTGTGGTATTTTGGTTGTTCTTTAGCATATTTTATCCTTAAAATTCGTAGCTTAGAATAAAGTTGATGTTTGTTGATTTTGTTTCAAAACTCTTTGGTTTATAAAGAGGCTTAGAGATAGAGATGTCGTAGTTTAGACGGTTATATGCTTTTATATGTCCTTTTAGACCAAGGGCATATCCTGCAAGGATGTTTTCATCCTTTATGCCACTACTTGTCGCTCTTACCATACCAGTATCAACTCCAGCATAGATAGAGTTATTTTTATAGTAGCTATATGAGAGGGTATTTCTCATGATCACTCCATGGTTTCCAACAAGTGAGCTCTCCCCGTCAAACCCTCTAACACTGTAATATCCACCGATGCTAAATTTATCTTGCAAGCTTAGTTTGTTTAAACCATATCTTGCGTTGATGTTTAGGTCGTAGCTTAGTGGGATTTCAAATTTATATTTGTAGTTTAGGTTTAAATTTATTAGAGCAAATCTTGATGTAGCTTCGCCGCTATCTTCTAAAGGATCAGGCTGTGAGTTAAATATCCCAGTGCCCTTTTTATAAGCTAGCCTAGCGCTAAAAGCTTGGTTATATGAATTCCAGCTTGATCTTACACCTATCTCGTATCCAGCATTTCTTCTAGCTTGGTTATCTAGCTCATAGTCTTCGAGATAGTTTTTATTTTTTCTCTTAAATAGCTTTACATAAGCACTATTTTTAAAATTTGAATCCCTATAAAATATATAAGCAAGGCTTAGTGAGTCGCTCTCGCTTCTACCTTTATATGTATAGAGATTGTAGGCTGCATTTATGATCTGAGCATAGTCATATTTGCTCTTTTCATATTCAAGCATAAAATAGCCAAATGGAATGCTAAAGCCGTAATAGTAGTTATTTGAAGCACCGTGATCACTTACACCATTAAATTTGTTTGTAACTTTATATTTTTTAAGTACATCCTTGCCTTGTGAAAAGCTAAAAATTTCGTTAAATCCAAGTAAATTTAGAGTGCTTAAATTTACCATTGCTTGATATTTACCGCTTTGTTTTGAGCCGAGATTGTCAATGCTTATGGCAGATTTTAGAGGGAAGCTATCAACTCTAGTTATTACTATGTTTGAAAAGCCAGCTCTATTTGAAGGTAAAAATTTAATGCTAACATCATCTTTTGAGACATTTTGCAGTGACTCAAGAGCTTGCTCGATATCTCTTATGTTTGCTACTTTATTTTTATGAGAGTACTCACCAAATGCCGTAAATAAGCTCACTCTGTTTCTTTGGCTATCAACTTCATTTATGCTTATATCATCTATTAGGCCAAGATTTATCACAAACTCTAACTTGGCATCTTTTAGGTTCTTTGTGGACAGGCTTGCACTTGAAGTTATAAAGCCCTCTTTTATGATTTCATTATTAAATGAATTGATGATTAGATTGATTGAATTTTTACCAATGCAGCTACCCGATCTAAACTCGAATTTACTTAAAGTATTCTGTAAGATAGAATTAAATTTAGAATAGTTATCTTTATAAGTCTTTCTTATTATAGCCTCATCGGCAATGCTATTAGCATTAAAACTAGTTATCTCATTATCATGTAGCAGCAAGATACTATCTATTTTAAAGCATGGAGTTTCGTTTAAATTTAGTCTACCTTCTGAAGTGGGTTTTTTGTTAAGCAAATTTATATTGGAGCTTTCATTAAATGAGCTTGCTATGTTAGCTCTAATCTCTTCGTTGTTTAGCTCATTTTTTTGGCTAATTTCACTAGCAAATAGCAATGCACACACCATGCATAAAGATAAGATGGCTCTCATCTGTCCTTCCTTGGAATGATTTAATAGTTATATTTAAAAAAATAATTTAGTGGCATTATAAAAGAGTTAATCTTAATTAAATATTAAAATATAATGAGAAAAAAGAATTTTTATATAAGATATTTTAGAAAATGGAACGATTTAGATATATAAATTATGCTAGAGCCGTTACAATAGATGTAGATACAACTGTTAAATACTTGTTTTACAATAAAATAATACTCGCATAGAGTTAAAGATTTTAGTTTACAATCTCAAGCTTAAGCTCATGAGCTTTTTTAAATGATATTATATTAATATAATTATAATATCAATATAATATCATTATAGTATTTATATAATACTAGCTAAAAATTTTAAAGCGAATGTATTGATTTATACCCATTCCAATTTTTTCCGCTTCTATCTTTACACGATCAAATTCATCTTGCGTAAAATAAAGTAAAAATGACTTATCTCGTTTTAAATTTTTAGGCTTTTTTGCTTCTGATGTTTCTCCTCTTGCTTGATTTATAAAATTTTCTTCACTAGTAGCTGGCGTTGTATTTACTTTTTTAAAACCCATTTTTTAATCCTTAATATTTTCTTTTACAACTTGTAATAGCTCGGCATAAAAACTTTCGAAATCTTCAAGCGCCCTATCCCCATTTTTGCAAAATTCGCTTAAACTATTGCCATTTGAAACCGTTTTTCTATAAGCTTGTCTTTCGTAAATAACAGAGTTTAATAAAAAGACATCACTTAAATTTCGCTCCTTTTTTGCATCATCGATGTATTCACGCATACTTTCAAGCTCTTTTGCCAAAAAAGGATTTGGAGAAACTCGGTTTACAAGTATAAGTGTAAGCAATTTCTCATTTAACTCTTTCGCTTCACTACTAAGATCAAGCATGCGATCAAGAACACTCACATCGTACTGTGAAGGTATGGTTGGTATTATAAGTACATTTGATGACAACATGGCCTTACGCATCTCCTTACTATCACGCCCACCAGTATCGACTACGATAGAGTCAAAGTTATCCCGCATACGCTTTATCTCATCACCCAAGCTAACACCTGTTTTTGATACGCTTGAAAAGAGCGGTTTTAAATTTGACTGACTTCTAATATCTGAAAAAACTTCAGTTGAACGTTGAGGATCGGCATCTATTAAAAGGACATTATCTCCATCCTCTGATAGCCTAGCTGCTAAATTTACAGCGAGTGTAGTTTTGCCACTACCGCCCTTTTCATTTACGATAGATATGACCATTTTTAATCCTTTTCTTTTTGTGGAATTATATCATAAAAATATCTTTTTCATATCTATATATTTTTATATAAATATTATTATCATATTATTATAATATTTATTTCATATAATCTCTTTAGTTAGGAGTATAGATAAGAATTATAAATATTAATACACAAAACACAAATTTGAGAATACTTATTCTGCTATGATAAAAGATATAATTAATTAGTAACCCTCTATACAAAAAATAAAAATAGGTATTTATTAGCAGGCAATACAACCACAAAAACGATACATAATTTTCAAATCACGATAGAAAGCATTATTATTTTATATAATATTATTATAATATCTAAATCATATAAAAATAATATTATATAAGTATATTTTAGATATTATAATAATATTTCTAATTGACGCCCTACTTCGTCAATTCCTCTGCTATTATACAAATCATTAAAGTCACTATATCCACTAGAAATTTCTGTATCATTAAAATTTGGAATACAGACACTTACATTTTTAAAATTATTTTTAATCTGCATTGCTTTATCTTTTCCAATATTAAACCCACTCTTTTTTTCTTTTTTAGCATCATTATCAGCAGCAATTATGATGCGTATATTACAAAACCTTGTAGAAAAATTCTGAACTACAAATTCTAAATTGCCCACATCAAGTCCAACTATTACAGGCATCTTACAAGCTTCATGAACGCTTGTTGCAGTGGCAAAACCTTCACATATATAAATTTTATTATATTTTAATAAAGCCTCAATATTAAGTTTAGCTGAATTTTTATTATAAAGATCCATGTCATCACTTATAATAAAAAAATTTCCTCGCTTCTTAGCAAGAAGTTTTTCACCATTTTTCTTTTGCTCATTTGAAAGTAGGGCGCCTATCATCTTATTTCCATTTGGAAATATCCGTTGAAGCGACCAAAATTTTTCGTTGATATCAAAAAGTGGCATAAGAAGATTTCCAAATCTATCCTGTTTCAAACCATAGTTTTTATATACTCTTTTCCTAACAAAATAGGCATGGTCTAAAGCAGCAAAATTTGCAGACAAAAACTCATCAAGTAAAATTTTAGCTGTTTTTTTATATTCGTCTTCTAATTCATTCTCTCTTTGTAACTGCCTTTGAATAAAAACTGTATTGTCATTTGCTAAATTCTGAGTTTTTTTACCATAAATAAGTTCATCGGAATAGGGTAATATGTCTAATTTCTCATATTTCCAATTACTAATAAACCCAGTTTTAAAATTTTGTATAAACCCGGCTGGTGTACCATCTAAATAACCAACATACGCACCACTTTTTTGCGCACCCTTATCGCCATTTACTTTAACACGTCGCAAATTTCCATCCATTATTGGTGTGTCTACTTCAAGCCCAGCCGCATTTAAGGCGACTTTAAATTTTAAAGATATGTCAGTAATATCAATTTGATATTTTTGAAAACAAGGCACTTTAAACTTTGTAATACCATCTGATAGTACAGTTTTTTTACTAGCTCCTTCTTTTTTATTTTCTTCAAGTAACTTTACTAATGCCTCAAAATCAAAAGTATCATAAATAAACCATCTTTTTTCGTCACTATTCCACATAGCCCCCATTGTTTTTGCAGTATTTTTTAGAGAGTAGGGTACATCAATATAAATTTTTTTTCTTTTCCTTGGCATATTAAAAACCTATCATATTCATAGTAATAAAATATTATTATAATATCTTTATAATAATATTATAAAATTTAAAATAAACAAATTCTTCCTTGTTATTATACTAAGTTTCTATATCCCTCTTTACAATGACACTTTTATAATCTTGTAAAAATAAGTAGCATCGATCAGGATATAAAAACATAATCAACAACACGAATATTATCTCTTAATGAAATAAAAAATCTCCCAAAAAAACACAAAATTTGATCTTATATAAAATTTTTTCCCAAAAAAAGAAACAAACACTGCCCTCCATTTGTAAAAAAGTACTTTACAGTAAAGAAAAATCAAAGACCATAAATAAACTAATGACATTAGTCTTTCTTTTTTGGTGTTTTATTTTGTGCGAATTTTTTGCTTGCAAAAAATTAATAGCACAATTATAAAAGTTCAAAAGTTATTTACTTTTGATTTACCTTATTTTTGATTTTGGCAAAAAGAAAAGAATAAGAAGGGAAAACGCTATAAAAAATGGTCTTAAAGTGCGGTAATTTCGTGGACCGTAGCCATTTTATATTTTCCCATGCCTGGGAAAAATGGTTTTCTGTGTGGGAAAAATTTAACCACACTAGCAAAATTTTTCCCAAGAAATTATAATTAATCATAATTTTTTACAGCAATAGCAATTTTTGGGAAGTTTTTATCGCACGTGTATATAACTTCGCAGCCTTCTTTATCTGCGCAAAAGTATTGCAATGCATCCTCCAAGTCGGCGTTAGAATTTTTAGAGTACTTTATAGCCTTCTTTATTGTTTCGACACCAAAGCTTGCTAGCTGCCATTTTTGAGTTATCACTTCTAGAAAGTCAAGCAATATAAGCTGTTTTTGCTTTGAATGACGTAAATTGTAATAAAGTGTGCTAATACTATCTTCACTAATAACAATATTAGTGCCATTTCGCATTAAATTTTGCATGAGTGCAACAGCTTTTTGGTTATTTGCTCTATCAGTATCAATAATATCAATAATAATATTTAGGTCAAAAAAGACTTTCATTATTCATCCCTTTGGTTTAGTTCGTCTGATTTAGCAGCCCTAAGTGACTTAGCATCACCTTTAAAATCACCCTTAAACGCTCCAACAAATTTCATAATATCAGCAATATCGCTCTCTACGCCGCTTGCTGCTTCATTTGTTGTTTCAGATTTTACCTCGATGGCTTCTGGCTTGTCCTCGGCTGGCTCCTCATCATGTTTTTTTGATATCACGATCTCAGTCTCACTCTTATTTGCTGAATGTTGGATCTGTTTTACGCTATCGATTTGAAAATCATCGGGGGCTGCCAAAACCTTGTCAAATCCATCATAGGCTGCGTCAGTTAAAATTTCTTTTGTCATCTCAAGTGTTTCGAAATTAAATGTTTTAACAGTCGTTTGTCTTAGCTGTTTGAGGTCTTTTATTGAGCCTTTGCCTACGATTTGTGGGTTGAGCATAAATGAGTTTTTACCTATAATGTCGAATTTATCCTTGTCATTTTCACTGATTTTAAAAATTGCCTGCTTATCTTCTAACTCTTTCAGTGCACGATATACACTTGATTTTGCTAGGATCTTTCTTTCTTCAAAGTATTTGACAAAATCACTATCATATTTAAAGATGTTTTTATAATTGACATTTTTTATCATCACTAAAAAAACCGTTCTAGCATTGTTTGAAAGATTTTCAACTAAAAAGTCTAAGTTTTCAACAAATACTTTTATAAATGCGTCTTTTGACTGTTCTTTTTGCAAAAAGCTTGTTACTATCGTTTTTACTTCACCTGTTTGGCTATCTACTATCTCTTGCGTACGATTGTAAAGCCTGGCACTCGTAGAACGAGATTTTTCAAGGTCTATAATCTCTCTTGCCATATTTGTCCTTTTTTCATTTTTTGACACGAATTTACATTTTTTCGCCTTATTGCCTACTTAATTTTTCCCAAAAAATGATACAAAATTTATTATAGTAGAAATTTTTTTCCCAGAAAAAAAAATTTTATTTTAAAAGTATGGTTTAAATCAAAATTATAAATAATTTTTGCTATATAATATTTTACCATAAGAAGTAGTTTTTTGACTGCTCATAAATTTAATTTGATAGTATGCAATACTAACAAGTGATTTTTGTTAAATTTCACGACCTAAAATTAAAAATTTGAATAAATATATAAAATATGTACTAACTTGAAAATCAAAAAATATAGATTATTTTTATGAAAAGATAATTTTTATAGTTTGCGGGTCTTATGGACC
>NZ_PIQX01000012.1 GCF_003049085.1 Campylobacter concisus | reverse complement strand
CTCTCACGCTCTATGGCTAAACGATAAAGGTTTTTCTAAGACACCTTTAACAACAGCTGTAACAAAAAGCATGATAAATAACAATAGAGAATTTGCAAAGCTAGATAAGAATTTGGGAGCGAATAGACAACTTCATCAAAAAGAGATAAATTTAGCAAAACAAAAAACTAGTGAATATGCAAATTTAAAAGGCATTTCACAAGATGAAGCATTAAAATTACTTTTAATGGCTTGATACTAGTATGACAGGTATGCTATGGAATAACTCGTTTGATGCAAATTCTAAAGACTTGGAACAGGCAAAAGAGTATCTATCACAGTTTAAAGATCAAACCTACATAGATAAAGACGGAAAAGTTCAAAACTACTTCGTAGCTAAAGAAAATGATTATATAAAACTATATATGAATTTATACGAAGCTGCATCTAGCGGAGTTATAAATCTTTCTTATTACCTACAAATTGGCTAACCCGGTCTCCTTATCAGGGCATAATGGATAAAATAAAAAATGCTACTAGCTATGCTTTAAACAATAAAGCAAATACTGCAAAAGTAGTAGGAAGCAAGAAAAGATTCTCTAATTGATTGCGCAAACAGTCTGTTAAAATGTGTTTCTAATGCGTTGCAAGGCATAAGAAATTGTTCTAATGGTTTTATGCCTTTAACTAAGGTGAGTGGAAAGAATATACTGGGAAGAAATTCAATGAGTCTAAAGATACTCTTTTATTTAATCTACTTGAAGCCGAATTTTAGTATAATGATGGAAAAAAATGTAATTTAGAAAGGCACTTAGGGTAAAGAAGTGAAATGAAGAAATTAACTAGTTTTTTAACAGTAGCGTTAGTTTTAGTTGGGTGTGGTAGAGAGCCAGTTGTATTTAATGAAACAAATACATTTGCATTCTATAATGATTTTGGATTAAACATTAGGATGATAGTTGAAGATGTTAAAGAATGTCCATCTGATATACAATTATCTGAGATAACTAAGTATGTTCATAAGGATCCACTACATAGAGATCCTAAAATAACTTGTACTGCACATAAGCTAGGTGATACTACATCAATTTATTATACTTATAAATATAGTGATGGTAAATATAATAAAATAAATACTGAGAAGATAACTAGAACTCCAACTATTCCATTCTTTGAATATGCATTAGGTGTAGATGAAACTAATAATTATTTGTTACTCAGACTTAATAAGAGTGAAGTTAAATTCTTAGGTGGATTAAACGCAGCATCAAGTAAATACACTATCATAAATGAAGGTAATCAGTTACCATTACTAGGATTAACTGAGTTTAAAGATTTATTTGTTATTCAAGGTAAATATATCAGTTATGACAATTGGAGAATATATGAACCTATGGGTATGGATAAGAAGAAAGTATGGTATAAACTTATGATAAGTGAAATCAGAAATGCCTTCATATTTGCAAATGATGACTCTAATGAAGCTATAAATGATACTTATATTAAACGTTATAGTGATATCAAATACTATAATGAATTTGATAAATTTAGTAAAGAAGCTGGATTACCTGGATACACTACAGATAGGGAGTAGAAAAATGAATCCATTAATCAACGATTTCTTTAAATCACCTAGGTCAGATATGGTTAAAGTAATATCTAAGCTTAATTCATAAGATTTAACTGAATTACATGATCTGACTCAGGAATATATAGATAAAAATGGAAATAACGATACTCTTCAATGGTTATTAGATAAGACTTTTGAAGTTAGTTATTTACGAGGTATTGAAGAAAATAATCCAGGGTATAGTTGTGTCGGATTCGATACATTTGATAAAGTAATATCTTTAGGGATGATATAATGGATAAAGTAATATTTTTAGATGTAGATGGTGTATTAAATATTTACAGTGAATCATATAGAACAAATAAGGCGATTTTAGATAACAACAATGTTTTGTCAAAATGTTTTCGACTTGGAGCTAAAACCGATTTAGTATATTTTAGTATATATAGATACACCACATATCCCGCAAAAGGGTTCACTGACAAATTATCGAGATTTTTATCATTTTTTAGAAAGTATTGTTAATTACGATGAATGGGAAAATCTGATTGATTATGATTCAAAGCACAAAAACTTAAGCCAACCATCTAACCTTTGCTATTAAGAGCATAGGATTTAAAAATTTCACTACCCTTATAACGCCCAAAAATCCATCTGCTACACTTAAAAGTGCTATCTTGCTAAGAAGCAACACCGGTTTAAAGATCATAAAGCCAGCTGCAGCGCTAACAACTATGGCACTTAGCCTTGGAAATTTTTCATTTAGTGAGCTTAACACTCCAGCTACCTTGCTTAAGATAGAAGCTAATAAATTTGTAAGTGGCAAAAAGGTTTCTCCAAGTCTTGAACCTAGATTTCTCCATGCTTGTGTAACCCTTTCGATACCACTTTTTGTAGTGTTTAGCTTCGTTTGTAGCTCACGCTGCATAGATCCTGTGGCTTCATCCGAGTGTGCCATTTTGATATTTGCTTTAAGAGCATCGATATTTGTTACAAGACCTGCTATCTCATCGTTAAAATTTCCACCAACTAGATCATAAAGTAGCCCTGCTTGCTTATCTTTATCGGCTCTAGAGATCGCTTCTAAAAACGTAGTTATAGCTCCAGCGGCATCTTTTTGTAGGGCTGTTTTTAGATATGTTGCATCCATGCCTATACTTGCTAGCGCTTCTTGAAAATTTTTACCCTTTTTATCAGCCATTGAGAGTGTGGGGTAAAGAGCATTTAAGCTAGTGCCTACGACTGAGCTAGCTTTGCCAGTGCTTAGCATTGTAGCACTTATGGCACTGGCACTTTTACTATCTAGGCCTATTAAGCTGGCATTTGCAGCTGTTAGCGAAGTAGCCTCAAATATATCAGAAGCATTTGCATTAGTAACCTTATTGTCGAGCAAGTTTACGCTATCAAAAAAGCTATTAAGCTCCTTTATATCGTTCATCTTAAAGCCAACTTTCATATTATTGGCCGCCTTTGATAAGGCTTCAGAGCTCATTTCAAATGCAACTGAGCCGGTTGCAAGCATCTTTGTATAAGTTACTAGCTCCTCACCAGCTAAATTTATCTTACCACCACCAGCTGCAATGTCGGCTATATTACTAAAGCTCTCTCTAAGCTGCGAGCTTAACCCTCTTATCTCATTTTTTAGTTTAGCTAGGTTCTCATCGCTATCATCAACATATTTTTTTACATTCGCAAAAGCCGCCTCATCATCAATGGCAAGTTTTATTGGTACTCCTATGGTTACTGAGTTTGTAAGATTGCTAAAATTTGTCGTAAGTTCGCCTAAAAGTGCTTTTTGGCTCTCTTATTTGGCTAGATAGATTTGACAGCTTAGTATTATCTAAAGATGTTATGGCCTTTTTTGCTTCTGCTATCTTACCTTTTAAGCCATCAAACCCTTTTTTTAGCTCTGATATTTTACTTAGCCCTTTTACTGCTAGACCAATACTAATACCAACTTGTGCGTTATCCATATCCTCTCCTGCATACTCTAACTTCGCAGATGAGCCAAGCTCATCTTTACGACAAGGAGTGCAAGCACTCCCTTGACCCACCTAAAGCACAAAATCGCGTGTCAGCGATTTCGTACCAGATATGTAACTTAATACTTAACAACCGATTATTAAGCTGTGCTATAATCCCTTTTAAAAAGGATTTAAAATGGCTTTAATCATTCCTATTTTTATCGTTTTATTCTTTTTCGTTTCACCAAGTGGCTTTTTTGAAACGTTTATTGCCTTAGTTTTTGGCTATATCGTTGGCGGCGTTGCTTATTTGATCAACCCTAATATTCAAGGTTATCCAAAAGGCTTTATAAAAACTTTTAAAGATAGTGAATATCTAAATGCTATTGGCAACTTCATTATCGCTCAAAAGATTAGTAAAAAATAATTCTAAGGAGAAAAAATAATGTTAAAAAAATCTCTAGTAGCAGTACTTATCTTAAGTGCTAGCTCACTTTTTGCAACCGACGCAGTTGATAGAACATCTTTAACAAAAACTTTTATTGATGGTGTAGCTCAAGAAAGAGCAGCGATGCTTCAAGAACGCATTAAAAAAGAGGTAAATGCAAAGGTTACTTGCTCAGTAGGCAAGCCTTACGATTATAAAAAAGGTAGAATAACAGTAGAGAAGATTAATTGCGAAACTGGTCATGGCGTTATATTCCCAACACATAATATCTTTATAAAAGATGGACTCATTATAGACAAAGTCTTTGATATGGATAATATGATGGCTGTTTCCGACCTAATGCAAAAGCTATCCTTTAGAGATACACTATATAAATATTTAAGTAGCGATAATAAGCCTATGGCTAAGTATGAGAATACTAGAGAGCTATTCTTTGGTTCTGGCATACACAAGAACGTTACTTTTATCTTTGTGGACCCATTCTGCTCACATTGTGTAAATGAGGTTAAAAAGATGCCACAAACGTACAAAGAATTTCTTGAGGGCCAAACTGATTATTACATCATATTTATGCCTATCTTTATAGAAAAATCGGTCTTAAGATCATTAGATATAGTAGCGTCTGTTAATGCAAAAACAGACTATGCTGAGCAATATGAGCTATTTATCAAAATGATGCAAGATAGCACTATATTGAAGCCAAGTGGTCTTAAGACATTACCAGCAGCTGAATATGTAAATCTATTTAAAACGGATCTGCTTGAGTGGGCAGTTCTTGGAATAAAACTAGAGAATACACCACAAGTCTTTGAATTTCCTAAGAAATCAGTTATTCCAGATATTGATGAAATTCAATAAATATTATTTATAACAATAGACCCAAAGTTGCCCTAAAATAGAAATAGGGCAACAACTTTCTTTATATCCAATATATTATTTTTTGCAATTAGAATATCATAATGAATCAAGGTTAGGGTCTTAGATCTTATGTTCTTGGGGTTAAATTTTGTAGATCTAGTCTTAATGAAGTGATAAAAGGTCTTAGGATTGATTTAAGAGGCAGAAGGTGTACTAGAGAGGCAAGGACCTTGTTCAGGTAATGATGGTGCTGTTGTCTTTAAGGATAGTAAAATAAAATCTCTTAAGGCCATGATGATTTATGGTATTAAATGATAAGAGCTTTATCTATGCAGGCAACGACCTCGTACTTGATAGCAAAGATATAACAAACGTAGCGCTAAATTTAACAAGAGATGTTAGCAGCTTTAATGAGTTTAAATGGAAAAAGCAAGAGTGGAAAGGTAAAAGAGGAAAAGTCTTTGGTAAAAAGAAGTGGGTAACTAAAGGCGGCAAAGGTGCGGTGTTTAACTTATCATACACAGATGTTGGCCTTCCAGTAGTTTTTGCAGCGAGCAATAACATATAGTTCTTTTTTTATTTTGTTGATGAGAGAGAAGCATCCTTGATTTATATGCCACACTTCTTCTCGTGATTCGCTCTTATCTATCTTTTTAAGATTGCTAATATTTGTGTTAAAGCCATATCCATTTTGTTCAAGAGCCCTCTCTATTTTATTCGCTTCTTCAGAAAATTTAACAGTGTCATTTTTTGTTGCGATGTTAATAGCAAACTCATCTATTTTAGTGCTATTTTTAGACCTTTTAAGGCCAATCGATGCTAAGATTTTTTTAAAATTAGTATCAGTCACTTCAACTGAATTTACCGCTTCTACTATATCTTCAGCTTCTATAGTGTCTTTGCCTTTTTGTATGGCTATATATTTAGCCGCTAAGAAAATGGTTCTCATTTGTTTTTGATATTGTCTATCTTTTTTTTAAACTCGAATATCTCTTTGCAATAGATGGAGCTTTCATCTTGTAAGATTTTATCATCTTCAAAAGCCGAAACTATCATATCGTAAGCTCTCATAACTGTCTCTACATCATCACTTTTGTAGTTATGAGGTTTTTTACCAGGTTCATCTATATATTTAGAAGCTTCTTCTAACTCATCCCAGCCGATCAAAAGAGCATGCTCTTTTTTATTGTCATCTTTTCTACGAGGATAGTTTTGTCCTTCTGGTTTTGGTATAGTAGTCCAGCCATTTAAGATATAAAAAGCATTCCAGCGATGTTTTTCCATTTTGGCTAATTTTTCTATGTCGTCAAGACTTATATATGTTGCTAAAATTTTAGCCCCCTCTATCTTGGCTCCCTCTGTCTTATCCCATAAATTTATTTCATTTATATCAGAAACATTTTGACCGTTAAGCATAAGATCAAACCATCTATTTCGAGCTTTTTCCTTTACTTCATCATACTCTAGAAATCTGTTTTCGCTCAATAGCTTGTTTATCGCTTTTAGTTTTATAGGCAAGTGTTCAACTTGCATTCTATTTGAGTCTTGTAAAAAAGGTGACAGATCACCCCATTTTATCTCATAATTATGAAGATCATTATATCGTTGATTCGCCCTTATAGCCATTGTGTCGTATATCTCATTTACAACGACATCGTAAGAGCAAATTTGAGAGAAATTGCCAAAAGGTATAATGTCCATTTTGTTTTTATTGTCTATCTTGATATCATCTGCAATGCCTTTTATGCCATCATGTTTATCTATAAATATAAAAAACTGTTTGTTTTCCAAATGAGTTGATTGATTTTTTATGATCCTAGCTATATCAGTAAGGCTTGCTTGAACGTTAGTTTTACAAAAAATGATTTGGTTAAAATTTTTTATTCCATCTTTGTTAAATAACTCTCCATCATCTTTAAAATAGATATTCCAATTGATTATGCCACCTGCCTTTAAGCTAATAGGATATAGTTTTAAAAACTCGGCTCTCTTTTTTTCGTGGTTATTATCAAAGATCGTTACGTTTAGTGGTTTGCCGTTAAAAAAATGACCTAAGGCCAAAGCGCGGTATAACACAGATAGCCCTGCTGCGTCAAAGCCTACTATAGCAAGATTTACACTACCATTATCTATTGTATCTACATTCTCACCTAGAGGGTGCTTCATAAATAGTGTTTGTGCTGCATTGTCATAAACACTAAATGCTCTTATATTAATCATACTTGATGATAAATGTATGTATATATCTTTTTCATTATCTGGATCATTTTTATCTGCTTTAGGAATAACTTTAGTAATATCATCCAGAATTTCTGAATTTGATATGTCTTTTCTGGTCTTTATTCTTAGTGATACTTTGTCATTTTCTTTTGATTTTAAATGTATGTATATATTTTTTTCATTATCTGGATCATTTTTATCTGCTTCAGGAATAACTTTAGTAATATCATCCAGAATTTCTGAATTTAATTTATCTTTTTTGGTTTTTATGCTTTGCGATACTTCGTCGTTTTCTTTTTCTTTTATGCTTTGCAATATTTCGTAGTTTTCTTTTGATGATAAATGTATGTATATATTTTTTTCATTATCTGGATCGTTTTTATCTGCTTCAGGAATAACTTTAGTGATAGCGTCCAGAATTTCTAAATTTGATATATCTTTGCCAGTCATAAGGATGATTTTTTCAGCTTTTGTTATATTGAGTTTGTTTAATACATCTTTATCGATAGCGTTGCCAGATATGGCATATCCACCAAGTGTGCATATACTATTTACATTATCATTTGTAGGATTTATATCCACGACTAATAGTTTTTTATCTTGATATTTGTTTAAGATATCTTTGGCCAAGGCATATCCCATATCTCCAGCACCACATATCACGATATGATTCTTTGCAAAAAATTTTAAAAAGCACCATGTTCTAAGCTTTTTGCCAAGTAGTTTAATAAAAACACTGCAGTAAAAAAATAGAGTAAAGACTATAGCTATATAGAGTGAGCATTTGCTGATAATGTTAGTTGCTTTAAAATCATAGTTGCCTAGCAATAGAGCTAGTGTTTGGTAGGCTGATTTTAAAAAGCCAGAGAAGAAGCCATTTTCAATGGAGTGCCCAAGTAAAGAGAAAAAGACCGTTAAAATACCGCATATTAGCATTGTGGTATCATTTAAGTTACCATATATAAATTTAAGATAACATTTTTTTAAATTTAGCCTCATTGTTCTCTCCAAAGAATAACTTATTAGTACGAAAAGTGAAAATTACAAAAACTATGATAGGTTATTATACCTTATATTTATCATGGAGCAGTAGGTTTTATCTCGTCAATTTCAATAGTTTCTTGCATAAGTTGTTCTGCGTATTTTAGGATTATATTCAAACTTGTGCTACTTAATGTGAAACAAGAAATTCTTTTTATTTAGTTAGTCTATGTTTTTCATAGCCCAACCTGCTTGTAATATCAAGGTGAAGTTGCAGTTAAAAAATTAATGCTATTTTGAGTAAGTAAATCCATTTTATAATGAGTTAAGGCTGTTTAGTTCACTCTAAAAGATCATAAGCCTTTAAGAAAACAGAGCGAATCACACCCTTAAAATCTATGATAATATCGGTATCAGTTGGTTAGAATAATATCTATTAAAATACTAAAAATAATTATATTGTTCTGCTCTATTTCACTGTGTTTATGGTTTTTCAAGACGAAAACAACGAGACAGTAAATGAAATGCTGGTGTTGTATTTATTTTTGACTCTTGCGCTTCTTGCCATCATGTTCTTTGCTTTTCAAAAAAATATTTTTTCATCGCAACTCAAACTTATTGTACTTGTTTCAAAATTCTATTGATCCTATATAATAATTTAAAAATCTTAGTTGACCACAAAATAAGATAAGTACGGACCAAAACATAGAAGCATCTTGTTGTTATATTGTCTAATAATTTTGATATTGTCATAGTCGTGCATAAAAAGAAATTCTTCTTTATTTGGTAGTGTTATGATACCATCTGAAAATTCTATATTTTCCTCAATTTTATAATCTTGCAAATTTTGCGATTTTGAGACTTTACCACTAGGTGTATAAATATAATTATTGCAGTAAATATATTTTTTATTAGTTTTTTTATGTGTTATAGTTTGAATTGATTTTTCATATTTTAGCAATTTTACTATTTTCCCTTCAAAATTATATATACAAGCATAGTCAAAACACTTTTTCCAAATATAATTATCTATAACTTCAACATTATTATAATAGAAATCATTATTATCCTTTTCCATTTCAAATGTATGTAGTAGCTCGAAATTTTGATCCCATATTTTTCCTACATATTTAGTACAAGATACAAAATTTTTATTTTTTAATTGTTTAACAAGCTCAATACTATTTAAATGTGCTTTAATTGTTTTTAGTTTCTCTCCATTGTGATCATATAAGTTAATCAATCCATCTTTTCTATATGACAAAAAACGGTGACCTTTTATTGATATTATTCCATTTGTTTTTTGATCAGTTTCAAGAATTTTAGTTGACATTTTTGTAGTATTGATAAAACTTATTGTATCAAAATGCTTTATTATAATGTTTTCAGAAAAAGTTTCTAATAAAGATTTTACATACACTACATTATCTTCTTTAATTTTTAATTTTAACCTATTGTTAAAAAGTAAGATTTCTTCATTATATAATTGCAAAAAGACTTTTTTATTTTTTAGTTTTGATACATAACATATATCTGAACCAAAAAATTTATTATCTCCATTGTATGAAATTTTGTTTTGTAAAACTGAATTAGGATCAAAAAATTTTATATACTTTTCATCAACTATGACTAAAAATTCTTCGAATTCTTTTAATGACAATACATTATCAATATTATCTATTTGCTTTAAGTATTCTCCATTGCCATCTAAAATACAAACCTTATTTTCATCAATTAAAATAGCCACATTTCCATTTTTCATTTCTAAGTTGAGTGGTGTGTCTTTATATGGTATATTGTATTTTTTTATTTTCCTATATTTACTATCTAAAAAGAGCATAGCCTTATCATCTTGAACTATATAATTTCCATTTTTTAAAGGTGTGATATTTGCACATTCTATTTTTTTATTGACTTTATTTTCATGAATTTCGGCTAATATGTGATCTTCAGAATTATTTAATTTCGCATCTAAAACTATTCTTTCATTGTCATATCTTATTATTTTTACATATTTTAATTCTTGAAGTTCGCCGATATCTATTTTTGTAATTTTATAATCAATTAAATTTAGTAATAAAATATCTCCTTTTGTAGTAAATATAATTAACTTATCATCAAAAATTTTAGTCACGCTATAGTATTCTTCTGCAATATCTAACTCTTTAATAATATTTAAATTTTTATCTACAATTGCTATCTTATAATATTTTTTTACTATCCTATTTAAAGAACTAGAGAAGATGACATATAAATTATCCTTTATTTTTTCGATCATATTATAATTAGTTTGGATTTCTAGAAATTTATCTTCTTGTCTATTATAAATTTGCATACGAGAATACAACTGTAACGCTATCATATCCGTATCAATTTCAAATATAAAATTTATATCTTTTTCTATGTCCTTGTTTATTTTAATGATACCTTTTTTATCGAAAACTAAAAATGTTGAACTGCCTTGTCTATACGACAATAAATTGCCATCTGAAAGCCTTATAACTGTTTCACATATTTTAGTTCTTATTGTGTTTATAATATTAAAATCTTGCAATGACCAAAACACAATCATAGGTCCATTATAAGTAATAAAAGTATCTTTATCTACAAACATTATATTAGAAGAGTTGTTTTCGTTTAATAAAACATTAATTAAGCCACTCCTGCTAAATTTATAGTCAATATTCTCTCTTTTGAGCCATCTAAAATTTATTTTGTTTTTGTCAATTAAATCATTAGCGCCTTTATTTAGCGGAGAATCTACCCCATCTTCATATGCAACTTGAAAAAGAGCCATATGTGGTTTAAATTTTTCATTAACAACGCTTTTTATTAAATAATCTTTTTCCCTGTAAAAGCTTTTAATAACCCAGTATTTTTTTTCATCTAATATATCTAGAATTTCTCTAAAGTCATTTTCTTTTCCGTGGTCATATATGCTTCCTATAAATTCTAGATTATTTAAATATTCATCTAACCTTTCTGATTTTGAATAATAAAGATGATAAAAAATTTCGCTTAAAGCTCTTAAAGAAGGATATCTCTCATTCCACAACTTTTCTTGTTGTTCAAACTCATTAAAATAATTTAGAATTCTCTCATGTGTTTTTATCTTATAGGCTTCATATAATTTTGATATAGACTGTTTAAATTGTCTATGAAAAAAGTTGATTAGTATTTCACCATCTTTTTGAGTCTTAACAAAAAATGGTTCTAATTTATTTGATAAGCTTGACCATAAGAATGCTGGTAAAACAAGCTCTTCCTTGTCCTTTCTTAGCGGATTCGGAGCTTTTATGGGCTCATGAAAATTATTCAAAATAGCTTTTTGAAATTCCTCTTCATCTTGTAGATCTTCTGAAAGTATATCAAATATCTCGCTTTCACTAATTCCATATTTACTAAAAGCTATAAGACTTAAAACTTTTCTAATAAATATTTCATTATGATGATATATTTTTACCAAGTTATCAACAAATTCATTTATAGCACCAGATATATTGTCCGCAATATCTATACTTTGTTTAGAGCTTACATTTCGTAATTCTTGGGATACTATATAGGCATACAACGGAGAGCAATTTGCATTATAAAATTTATTTTTAACTAAAATCATTTGTGTTTGTGTTAAAGTACGGTTGTATTTTGCCAGGATACTACTAAAAATTTCATCAGCATTTGCTTTTAGGCTGTCATGATTTAGGTCAAGACTATTTTTTGTGCCATATTTCTCACTTAATATATCATAATAAATACTATCTTCTTTAAAATTTTCATCCTTTAGTACAGTGAGTACAATTTTTAAATTTTTACCTAAATTTTGTGGCAGCCATTTAAGATAGTCACGGGTTTTTATTTGATCAAGAGCATCTATAAACACAATAGTTTTACACTCCTGATTTTGTTCTAAAACTTTTTTTATCTGCTTATCAAATTCATGCTCTTGATATTTATAATCAATGATCTGACCTGTAAGTTCATTTGCTATGTCAACTAGCAAATCTTTTTTGTACAATGAATCCGCACTAGCACCAACGAATCTATAGATAATTTTTTTATGATTATTTTGTTCTTCTTGATTATTTATCGCCTTTGCCATAAGTGCTGATTTGCCCATACCAGAATCAGAGTATATATAAAAAGGGGTTTGTTCTTCATTATTAATATAATTGTTGATTATATCTAATGAATTTTTTCTACCAAAAAATATATCAATCTTGCTATTTTTAAAATTTTCATGGTCAATATTTTTGGACTCTTTTTTCATGCGGGATATTTCATGGTCAATATTTTTTATAAGAACAGTCTTAATATCTTTAACAAATTTTTCTTTATCTATTATTTCATATGCAATGCCGCCATCAATTTGTTTAAGCTCTTTTACCTTATGTGTTATTTGGTTGCATTCTGCTATTTCTTTTTTAACTTCATTCCTAAAATTTATAACATCTTTTTCATTTATGTTCTCGCCTTCAATATCTCTTATGACAGATATTATATATTGTCTGTTGTCATCGCCTTTCAATATTTCTTCAAACTCGTGATGTGTGGCCGAAGTAATATATTTTTTATTTTTAACATCGACTAAATTTTTACTGGCTTTTAGCAAAATTTCACGTAACTCATTCTCTTTTTTTTCCCAAATGTTATAATTTTCAAATTTGCCTGTACGGGGTTTTAATATATATGAACTTGGGATTTGATTTTCATCTAAGAAATACCACTCCATAAGCTCTTTTCTTTTATTTGTATTTTTTAAAATTTCTTCAAATTCTAATTTTTCTATCATAAATGGGAGTGGTATCCAACCATATCTACTGCCTAAAAATATAATAAAATTTGGATGCGGATAGGCTTTGCAGTTTGCTACCTCTGCTAAACACATAGGTAGTGTTTTTTGGTCTTTTTGGGCTTCGTTATTTATTCCCCACCTTAAATCTATAGCTTGAAATGCAAAGCCTATGGATTTGCAATATTTTTTTACTTCAGGAAAAATTTCTTTATGAAGCACATTACGTTCTGTTTTAAAGTCATTAAACGTTGATGAAATAAATATACGAAATGTCTTTTTCATTTTTTATCCTATGTAAAATTTTACTTAAATCATACCAAGAAAATTTGTAATAAATATTTTAAATAGCAATTACTAAAATTCACATAGCTGACCTAATACCATATATAACTCTTTTATATTATTATAACTAAAAATATATGTGAAAGGTTGAAATCAAATCAAATGAAGTTTTAGCAATGCTAGCCACTATCTGAGCAACACTAGGCAGATTGTAAAATTAGGTAAATTAAAGTAATAGGGCTCCCTAATGGTTATTATAACTACAATAAAGAGTATGTAAATTAAAGGGTTTAGATGCGACACGTAAAAAGCAGTCTGTGTTAGGGGTATAACATATCTAAACAAAAAGGATTTGGAAAATTAAATAGAAACCATTATTGTTTATGCTAATAAAAATGTCTACGGTATAGACGAAATCTATTCTGATATTGCTAGTGGAATAAACCTTTATATAAAATGTTTTATTAAACCAGTTTTCTGCTGCAATGAATAATGAAATAGAGGAAGTTTTTATACTTTATAAGGGCAGATTAGCTTGTTTATTTTTTAATTTGGTTACTTGCAATAAACTCCAGCTAGAATAAAAGTGCCAAAGAGGAGCTCTTTAAAGATCTTGTAAGTGTAATTCATTGCCTTTCGATAAAAGCATATTCTAGGCGTAGGCTAGCTAAGAAGTTATTAGATGAAAAAGATGATAAAAACAATTAGTAGAGCATAAAGACACATAATTGTCAAGACAAACAAAAATATTCAAGCATAAAAGCAGCTTTGTCATAGATGTAAAATTTATATTAAAAGTTTGGAACAAGTAGCATATTTGTATTATTAACATAAAAAATTTTGTATTTTATAAGGCGTTGGAAATCTAAAATAAAGAAAGAGCAGTCACTATTTAAATTATAGTGATAAATTGTTTTGAAATTTTTAAAAACGTTTTTAATTGACAACCCCTTGGCTTAATTTCCCTCTATTCGCCTCATCTCTTTCTTGACCATATCCCCAGTAGCGTCTGCATAGATCATCGTTGTCTGTATTTTCTTGTGCCTAAGAGCCTTTTGGATAACGCCTAAATTTGTATTTTTCTCGACCATATTCATAGCAAACGAGTGCCTTAAAATATGGCAACCCCTTTTATTTACTATGCCACATTTTCTATATATGCGCTCTAGCAGAGTATATACGCATTGCCTAGAAATAGGCTTATCGCCGTTTTTATTTGTAAAGATATAGCTTTCAGGTGGGTATATGCTAGATAGCCTCTCAAAATCATCTTTTATATGACTTTTTGGTATATATGCCGTTTGATACTCTCCACCTTTGGCTAGTATATTTATGTCGTAAAATTCGCCGTCGTCGCTCTCTTGAAAGTCACAAAATTTAAGATTTAGTGCTTCGCTTATTCTAAGCCCGCTTTTTAGCATTAACTTTATAAGCAATGAATTTCTATAATTTTTAATATATCTATATTCAGGTTTTTTAGTTAGCTTATTTTCTATATAGTCTAAAATTTTATCTCTCTCGCCCTCTTTCATAAAATTTTCAAATTTATTTACTTTTTTCTTGGTAATCTTATAATTATCTAGTATTTTTTCTAAGTCTATGAGCTTATCGTTATTATTAGTAATATACTTAAAGAAAATCTTTAAAATAGTTAAATAACTTATTTTTGTTGAGCTTGATATACCTTCAGCCCTAGTAGCACTCTTTTTGTGTTGTTTTTTTCTATATAAGTCATCTAACCATATAAAATAATCAGTTATATGCTTTTGACTTAGATTATTAAAGCTAATCACGTCATTATTCTCATAGCAAAACTCTACAAAGCCATCAAGGCAATTTTTATATGTATTAATTGTGTTAATGCTCTTGTCTGCTATCTTATTATAAGAAATGAAACTATCTTTATAATTTGCCATCTCATCTGCAAAGTCTAATTTATCATTATTTTTCATAAAATTCTCCTTTTGTTTTACATAATGGTCTATTATGTAAAATATTTTTTACGATTTTATAACAAGGTCTAATTTTTAAAATGCTCTTATTTTTATAACTATTATGTAAAGATTATATCATAATAAAGTGCATAGTCAAGTAATAAATATATATTTTTATTTAAAGTATTATTTTTAATAAAAAGCTAAATATTATAATTTTTGTATTAATTTTTTTATTATAATTGGCTATATTATTATAAATTTAGTTTTAAACTTTTAAAAGGTAGTTTAGCTATGAAAAAAGTATTATCTCTTGAAATTTTACTATATGAAAAGAGAAATAATATAAAAAATGGCTTTTATCATTTAAATCAAATAGCTTTTGCGTATAACTCTAATTTATATTGAGTTATAAAAAAATAAACTAGGTTTTTTGGATTAATTTGAATAAAATGTATTCTGTGCTTGAAAAAGTTATGTCAGGATTTGGGACAAAAATAGATAGCTAGGTTTAAAAATTTCCCAGAAAAAAGTTCAAAAAGTATGGGTTATATTGAGCTAGAGGGCATTAAGAAATAAAATCAGAAAGGAAAAAGACAATGGCATTAAAAAAGATAGAGCTTCCAGACGAGCTTTTAGCAAAGCTAGGTGCAACAAAAAGTCCAAAAGAGTTGGGCGAGATAGTAGAGAGTTATGTAGTAGCAGGGATGGAGTGTATTAGATTTCCAAAAGATAATATAATGCTTTATAACGTTATTTTAGATATTGCAACAAGGCTTGGCAAAGAACAAGAAATAAATACTATGGCTAAAGAAGCTCTCAAAGAGATAAATCAGAAAATTTTGAGTGAGCTATAAAATTAGTTAAAAATATTGACTAATATAGTATTCTTAATATAAAAAAATAATTTTATTTAAATTTACAATTATTTGAATATTAAAAAATAAAAAAACAATATTTTTTAATAATTTACTAGTTTTTATAATAATTAAACATATTATTAAATAAAAATAAAAGATATTTAATGAAAAAAACATATATTTTAAAAAACAGAGACGTTGATGTTTTGGAATTTAATGTCTGTTTTGAAAAAGAGATGTTTAGGGGTTTTGAAAAGGAGATTGCTCATCTAATCAACGTTAAAATTTTACACCAGGATATGGTGCCATATGAAATAAAAAAGAGCTCGCAAAACATTAAAGAATCGCTAGAGAACTGGATCAAAAATAGAAAAATCCCAAAGAATAGAGAATTTGTTAATGAAATTCTAGCCAGCAGTGGCATAACAAGAGAAGATAGTTTTATGGCCTATATCAATATATCCTTTGGGCTTTCTCTTAATGATTGCTATTGGGTGGTGTCAGGTGAGCGAAATTACAAATGGTCTGATTATAATTTATATAGCAATTCTTTTAATGAGACACTTGCATTAGTTGCTTTTACTAGTATATCAACAAGACTAAAAGAGCTATCTATATCTCCAGAATTAACAACAAATGGCATGCTTAAGAAATGTTGGCATAAAAACGAAATTAGTGGCAAGATTGAACTATATAAAGGCAGCAATACAAAAAGCAAAGAAGGAGAATATGAAACATATTGTGAATATTATATGGCTCAAATCGCAAAAGCACTAAATTTAAATGCAATAGACTATGATCTAGTCGCTTTCAAAAAAGAAATTGTAAGTTCTTGTGAGCTTTTTACCAGTGAAAAGTATGGCTATTTATCAATTTACTACTGCTTAGACAAGAGCGATATAAAGTCAGACAAACTAAGTTTGATGAAAAAAATAGAAGAAATTTATGGCAAAGAAGCATTTGAGGACATAATGCTCTTTGATGCTTTGATACTAAATACAGATAGACATTTAGGTAATTTTGGCATGTTAATAGATAATGAAAGCCAAATGCTAGTTAAGGCAGCACCGATCTTTGATAATGGCCTATCCTTTTTAAATTTTGTGGCTCAAGAAAAATTGAAAAACATAGATAACTTAATGGATGATAAAATAAGCTGGTTTGAGTTAAATTTCGATGATCAGGCTAAGATGTTTGCTATGCCAAGACATATAAGACGACTTGAAAAATTGTCCAATTTTAAGTTCCAGCGGCATGAATTGTATAACCTAGATGAAGACCTCTTGCGAGATGCAGAAAATTTCATATCAAAGAGAAGCCAGGCGATATTAAATATGGCTCTTATTACTTTAAATAAATTAAGCCAATCTTAAATTTTACAACATAAAAATATAAATATGATTACTAGTTTTTAAAAAAAATCAATTTTTATAAAATCTTTTTTTGATTTTTTTAATTTTAGTTCGTAGAATTCACTATAAATTTTAAAAAAAATAGCTATTTTGTTTTTGGGAG
>NZ_PIQX01000011.1 GCF_003049085.1 Campylobacter concisus | reverse complement strand
TATGTTTGTCATCAGCGGTTTTTATTGAGCTGTAGTTTAACATTGAAGATGGCGTTGTGTATACTCGTGATGTTCGCATTTTTATGTTAGATGGCAGCGTGACATCCGGATGAGACACACTGAGTATCGTCGGCAGCGACAGATGAATATAAGAGACAGGAGAATGGTTATGGCAACCAGAAAAGAACACGATTTTATAGGTGAGTTGGAAATCTCTGACGATTTTTATTATGGTATCCAAACATTTAGAGCTACCGAAAATTTTCATATGAGCGGTAGAACTTTAAAAGAGTATCCATACTTTGTAAAAGCATTTGCACAAATCAAAAAAGCAGCTGCACTTGCAAATAAAGAGGTTGGCGTTTTAGATCCTAAGATCGCTGATACTCTAGCAAAAGCCGCTGATAGAGTAATAGCTGGTGAGTTTTTAGATCAATTTGTGGTTGATATGGTTCAAGGTGGTGCTGGAACAAGTACAAACATGAATGCAAATGAGGTTATTACAAATATTGCACTTGAGAGCATGGGTCATAAAAAAGGCGAGTATCAATACATCCATCCAAACGATCATACAAACCTTGGACAAAGCACAAACGATACTTACCCAAGCTCAATAAAAGTAGCAACTTACGCAAAACTTACTGATTTGCTTGCTGCGATGAATCTACTAAAAGATGAACTTGATAAAAAAGCAAAAGATTTTAAAGATATCATTAAAATGGGCAGAACTGAGCTTGAAGATGCAGTTCCTACAACGCTTGGAAATACATTTAATGCATTTGCAAGCTACATTAAAAGCGATATCGAAAAGATCACAGCTGCACGTGAGTCAATGACTTATCTAAATATGGGTGCAACTGCGATTGGTACAGGTATTAACTGCCATCCTGATTATAAAAATGTAGTTGTTAAAAAGTTAAAAGATATCACTGGTGTTGATTTCAAAAAAGCTGATGATTTCATCGCAGCTACACAAGATACAGCAGACTTTGTCCACGTTAGTGGTGCACTAAAAACTGCTGCCGTCCGCCTAAGCAAGATCGCAAATGACCTTCGCTTAATGAACTCAGGTCCAAGATGCGGCCTTGGCGAGATAAATTTACCGCAAATGCAACCAGGCAGCTCTATCATGCCAGGCAAAGTAAATCCAGTTATCGCTGAGGTTGTAGGCGAAGCGTGCTATGAAGTAATCGGCAACGACGTAACTATCATGCTTTGCTCAGAAAGAGGTGAATTTGAGCTAAATGCATTTGAGCCAGGCATCGCTTATGCGTTATTTAACTCTATATTTATCCTTGAAAACGCAATGAAAACACTAGCTGAAAAAGCTGTAAGAAAACTAACAGCAAATCCTGAAGCTTGCTTAAAATCAGTTCTAGGCTCAGTTGGTATCGTGACAGCATTTAACCCATACATCGGTTACGAAAAATCAGCAAGTATTGCTAAAGAAGCTTTGCAAACTGGTAAAGCAGTTGGCGATATCTGCCTAGAGAGAGGCTATCTAAGCAAAGAAGAGATCGATAAAATTTTAGAGCCAAAAAATATGCTAAATCCAAGCATGGTTAGGTAAAAATTTAAGCAAAGTATTATTAAAAGCGTGTCAAAATTCTGGCACGCTTAAGTAAAAATTTTAGTTATAAAATTTAATAGAGGAGTTTTCAATGGATATTTCATTGATATTACAGTTGATCGTGCTCTTTGGTGCGATATTCTTGGGTGTTAGACTAGGCGGTATGGCTATTGGTTATGCTGGTGGTATTGGCGTCGTAGTTTTAACTTTAGGACTTGGATTAAAAGCAGGTAGTATACCTTGGGATGTTATTTTAATCATTATGTCCGTTATAGCTGCTATTACAGCGATGCAAGTAGCTGGTGGCCTTGATTATTTGGTGCAAATAGCCGAAGGGATACTAAGAAAACATCCAAAATACATAAATTTCTTAGCCCCAGTTGTCACTTACTTGCTAACTGTATTTGCCGGTACTGGACACACAGCATTTTCTATGATTCCAGTTATTACCGAAGTTGCAAAGACGCAAAATATTAAGCCTAGTGCGCCTCTTAGTATAGCTGTTGTTGCTAGTCAGATAGCTATTACTGCAAGCCCGGTTTCAGCAGCGGTTGTATTTATGGCTGGTGAGCATGCCTTGGGCGGACTTGGCATTAGCTATCCATTACTATTAGCTATCTGGATACCTACAACTTTTATTGGTTGTATGCTAACAGCTCTTGTTATAAATATATTTTATAATCTTGATCTAAGTAGCGATAAAGAGTATCAAAGAAGACTTAAAGAAGGACTAATCAAAGATGTTAAAATTGAAGAGAAAAAAGAGCTTCCAAAAGGAGCTAAACTATCTGTTTTAATATTCTTAGTTGGCGTTATCTCTGTCGTTTTATATGCTACTGCTATTAGTAAAAACGTAGGTTGGATAAAACCAAGCTATGTAACAGGCTATGAAAAAATTTATGAGACCAAAAGCCCAGATAAATTTAATGAACTAGTTGCAAAAGATATAAAAGTCAAAACTGACTCAACTACTAATGTAAAATATGTAGAAGATCCAGATAAACCTACAAAGGTGTTGGTATTAACTAGAGATAATGCTATTATGAGCTTTATGCTAGTTATCGCTACTTTAATCACACTAACTTGTGGCGTTAAAGTCGATAAGCTATTTAATACAGCTACATTTAAAAGTGGTATGACTGCGTGCGTCTGCGTGCTAGGTGTAGCGTGGCTTGGAGATACTTTCGTGGTAAATCACACCGATGCGATCAAAAATTTTGCAGGTGATTTTGTTAAAGACTATCCATTTATGCTTGCTGTTGCGCTATTTTTTGCTAGTATGCTTCTTTATTCTCAAGCTGCTACCGCAAAGGCACTTATTCCTACAGTTATAGCCGCACTTGGTTTAACTGCTGCAAATAACGGTGACGCATATATTTTAGTTGCATCATTTGCTGCAGTTTCAGCATTATTTGTGCTACCAACATATCCGACACTTCTTGGAGCCGTTCAAATGGATGATACTGGAACAACTAGGATAGGTAAATATATATTCAACCACTCCTTTTTTATTCCAGGCGTTTTAGCTATTGCTTTTTCTGTCGCACTTGGATTTTTGATAGCTCCGATACTTTTATAAGTATTTTAAATCAAACTTAAGCCGAGATCTCTCTCGGCTTTTTAAATCCCTTTAAAATTTTTAATTTCTATTCAAAATCCTTAATTAAAATTTTATATTTAAAATTTTTATAAGATCGCGTTAAAAATTATATTAATTAAAATTATAATTTTTATAATTTTATTCATTTTGATATTAGCATACCAATTTTTTAAAACTAAAAATCTAAATATAAATATTAAGTAAGATTTAATTTTATTTTCAACTTTAAATACTAGAATGACTAAAGGCAAATATCTTTTAAAGGGAGAAAGATGAGCTTAAATAGACGAGAATTTTTAAAATTCGGTGCTGGAGTTAGTATGGTTGCATCGTCCTTACCGGGTGGTGCTTTGGAAAATGCTACAAAGCAAGATGAGAAGTACGTCCGTAGCTTTTGCGAGATGTGCTCTTCAAGATGCCCCATCGAAGCAAAGGTCGTTGATAATAAAATTTGCTTCTTAAGCGGTAATCCAAAAGCTGGTGGTACGGCAACTTCGCTTTGTGCAAGAGGTGGCTCTGGTTTTAGTCAGCTTTATGACGAAAATAGAGTCAAAAAGCCTTTGATCAGGGTTGGTGAGAGAGGCGAAAATAAATGGCGTGAGGTTAGCTGGGACGAGGCGCTTGACTATGTAGCCTCAAAGATGCTTGATATCAAGCAAAAGTATGGCCCTGAAAGCTTTGTATTTACCTGTAAAAGTTCGTAAACGCACAAGCTAATGGTAAATTTTGCCTCAGCTTATGGCTCGCCAAACTGCTTTTCACACTTTTCATGCTGTCCGATCACCTATCAAATGGTCTGCGAGCAGATGTATGGCATCGCTAAGCTAAAAAGAGACTTTGCAAATGCAAAATACGTTGTAAATTTTGGTCACAACCTCTTTGAGGGCATCGTCATAGCTGATGCTAAAAAGCTTGCTAAATTTGCAGCTAGCAAGGATACAAAGCTACTTGTGCTTGAGCCAAGATTTAGCGTTGTAGCTTCAAAAGCTGATGAGTGGCTGCCAGTTAGACCTGGTACCGATCTAGCTTTTGTGCTAGCTATCATAAATACATGGATACAAAATGGTACTTACGATAAAGAATTTATAGAAAAATTTACAACTGGCTTTGATGAGATCGTAAAGAGCGTCGAGGGCAAAACACCTGAGTGGCAAGAGGCGATCACAGGCATAAAAGCAAGTGATGTTAGACGCATCGCTGATGAAATTTACAAAGCTGCTCCAAGAGTTATCATCGACTTTGGTCACAAGACAACCACCACAAGAGCCGAATACATGAGGACAAAAGCCATCATGGTGGCAAATGCGATGATGGGCAACTGGGAGGTTAAAGGTGGTCTTTTTGGTGGCAAAAACGCAAAGACCTTTAACAAGCTAGTTGGCGAGGATAAATTCCCAGTTCTTAAAAATCCAGATGAGAAATTTAAAGTGCCAAAAGTTACCAGACTAGACTTTGCTGGTGAGGCTGGAACGCATAAATTTGTAAGCAGAAAACATGGCGTTTTGATGGATATAGATAACGCTATCTTAAACGAGAAGCCTTACGCCATAAAAGGCTGGTTTAATATCCGCTTTAACCATCTCATAAATGTGGCTGAGACGATGAAGAGCATAGAGGCGATGAAGAAGCTTGAGCTCATCGTAGTGAGCGATGTCTATCTAAACGATATGGCGACCTTTGCTGATGTCATCTTGCCTGAGAGCAGTTACCTGGAGCGCGACGAGGGCATAGAGGATAAGTCAGGTCTAAAGCCAGCTTATATGATAAGAAATAAAGTTATTGATCCAGTTGGCGACACAAAAGATGGGGCATTTATCTTTAGAGAGCTAGCACGCCGCATGAAGATAGATGAGCTTTACACTTGGAACGACATACGTGAGTTTAGGATGCAGCAAGCTGGCGGAGATGTAAATTTACTTGCTACGCTGGAAAAAGATGGCTTTATCACGTGGGATGAGCCGGGAATTTTGTTTAGAGAAAAAGGCATGATCGATAAATTTGTCGCTAAATATCCAGTTGCTTCTAAATTTGTAGGCGAAAATGGTCTAATGGATGATATGGCTAAGCTTAAAACAAAAAGTGGCAAGATAGAGCTATTTTTGCCTGATGTTGAGGCGCAGTTTGCAGGATATGGCGCGCTAAACGATAAAGATATGGATACATTTGACGGACATGATCTTTGTCTAACTTGTGGCAAAACACCTATTCATACCAACGGACATACTCAGGCGGTGCCGTCGCTTCATGATCTTATGAGTGATAGCCCTATCTGGATAAATCCAAAAACAGCTAAACGTAAAAATTTACGTGATGGCGATATGGTTGTGGTGAAAAATAAATTTGGCGAGCAAAAGGGCAAGCTCATGGTGACCGAGGGCATTAGAGAAGATACACTCTTTATCTATCACGGCTTTGGGCATATCACTCCAGCTCTTAAGAGCATAGATCACGTGGGGCTTAATACAAGCGTGCTTCTTGATCCAGCCGAAGGGCCAGTAGCTGCGACTATGGTTACAAATGTTGGCGTTAGCATAAGTAAAGCGTAAGGATAGAAAATGAAAAAATATATGATGATACATGATGAAAATTTATGCATCGGCTGCCAAGGCTGCTCGGTAGCTTGCAGAAGTACAAACAACGTACCAAGGGGACTTTACCGCTTGCAGGTGCATGCAAAGATGAGTGGGACATTTCCAAATTTAAAGACTGACTTTTTGCGTCAAAGCTGTGTTATGTGCGAAGATGCACCTTGTGTTGAGGTTTGCCCAACTGGTGCTAGCTTTAAAACAGCTGATGGCGTGACGTTGCTTGATCACAGAATTTGCGTTAGTTGCAAATACTGCATCCTGGCCTGTCCATACGACGCTCGTTATGTCTTGCCAAATGGCGAGATAGGCAAATGCACATTTTGCTATGAGAGTAGGCTAGAAGAGGGCAAAGAGCCAGCTTGCGTTAGCGTCTGCCCTACAAATGCCCTAACTTTTGGCGATGTAAATGATGAAAATTCTAAAATTTCAAAGAAATTAAAAGAGAGCAAATACTACTTGCCAAAAGCGGAGCTAAATACAAAACCTTCACTTGCGATGATCGCAAATACAAAAGGAGCACACCATGAATAACATGTCAGGAAGCCTAGCTCAATACTCTGAAATTTACTGGGGTTGGCCGATAGCCGTTTATCTATTTTTAGCAGGACTTAGTGCGGGCGCTAGCATCGTTGCTGTGCTCATTTCAAAAAAATATGGCAAAGAGAATTACTACTTTAAAGCAGCTGCTCTTATCGCTCCAGCGGCGATCATTCTTGGACTTGCTCTTTTGGTGCTTGATCTTGGCAAGCCGCTTAGCTTTTACTGGATACTTTTGCTTTACAACTTTGACTCAGTCATGTCAATAGGTGTTGCACTGCTTTTAGTTTATACGCCTCTTAGCGTTATATATGCAGTTGGTGCATTTCAAAACGAGATTGCATTGCTTAAAATTTCTCTTTTTGACGTGGTTGCAAATTTTGCTAGCAAGCTTTCAAGCCTACTTGAAATTCTACTTTTTATCCTAGGCATTGGCGTTGGTGCATATACAGGCTTTTTGCTAAGTGCAGCTCACAAGATCGCACTTTGGAATACATCAGTCTTGCCGGTATTATTTTTAGTATCAGGCTTGAGCTGTGCTGGTGCATTTACGTTACTTGTTGGCGTGCTAAAAGATAAGGCAAAAAGGCAAAACGATATTGCACGCTATTTATTAAAATTTGATTTTTTTGCGATTATCGCCGAGTTTTTGCTCATAGTTGCTCTTTTTATGGTTGTAAAAAGTGCAAGCACAAGTGGTGCAGAGAGCGTAGCAAACGCACTTAGCGTAAATTCTCTTGGGCTAATGTTTTATATTGGCGTCATTGGTTTTGGTATGGCTTTGCCTATCATTTTAGACTTAAGCGTTTTAAAGGTGTATGATTTTAAACGCGAATTTGCCGTAATCAACGCATTATTCGTAATATGTGGCGTCTTTTTGCTAAGGTGTTACATTGTCTATGCGGGGCAAATTTTTATTTAATACTTAAAAAATAATTTTAATTTTGAATTTACCTATTAAATATTACAATAGGGCTAAATCTTAATAAGACTTATTTTTTAGGAGAGAGATTTGAAAATTTTGCTTTTAGAAGATGATTTAGGGTTTCAAGAGAGCGTCTGTGAGTTTTTGCAGACGCTTGGTTATGAAGTTACAGCAGTGAGCGATGGCCAAGAGGCGTGTGATCTGATAGAGAAAAATTTCTATCATCTTTTTATACTTGATATAAAAGTCCCTGGCGTAAATGGACATGAGGTTATCAAGTACATAAGGAGTTTAAATCCAAACGCTCCTATCATGATAACAACATCTTTAGTTGATATAGGCGATATGGCGATTGGCTACGAGCTTGGCTGTAATGAATACCTAAAAAAGCCATTTGAGCTTGCTGAGCTTAAATTTAGAGTAACTGAGCTTATGAGAAAATACTATGGAACTGACGATAAAAACATAGTAAAGATCAATGACGAGTTTAGCTTTAATCTAAACAAGCGTGCGCTATTTAAAAACGGCAAAATGGTCGATCTTAGCGCAAAAGAAGTTGCACTTGTTGAGTGTCTAGTTTCGCATCTAAATTCTTACGTCAGCATGGAAGAGCTAAGAGATCTTGTCTGGAATGATAAAGAGATAGAAGGCGCTGATATCAGAATGCATGTTTTAAAGATAAGAAACAAAACAACTAGTGACTTTATCACTTCAAAGAGGCGTATAGGCTACAAGATAGATGCACAAGAGCTTTAAGATCCAGATCATAGCGACATTTGTGATAATGTCGCTCTTTTGTTTTCAAAGCTTTGTGATCTTAAATTTAAGCCAAAAAAATAGTACTTCAAAAGCTCTTTTTGGTGCGATGAAGCATGAAACTATTATCAAAAATTCGTTTTTAAAAAATGAAAATATAACTCCTTCTTTAAAGTATAAATTTGCAATCTATGATGTAAATTTTAATCCTATTATTTCAAATCTCGCCAAGCAGCCAAGCAACTTTAAATTTGTAACACTTGAAGAAAATGGCTTCTTGTTTTATAAAAGCTTTTTTATAAAGGATAAAACGCCTTATTACATTGTCGTTGAAAAAGAGCTTGATAATGAAAAAAGTATATTTCTAGCGGCACTTATGCTCCTTGTCATCCTTGTGGCTGTGCTTTTTATCGTATATTTCTTATATCTAAGTAGCGTTAAGCCTTATAAAGAGTTTCAAAAATATATGAACAACTTCTTTAACGACGCCATGCACGAGCTAAAGACTCCACTTGGCGTAGCTGGCATGAACCTTGAGATGCTTGGACTTGAAAACAAGTATATAACCCGTATCAAAAATGCCCTAAAACAGATGCAAATAACTTATGAAGATGTCGAATACTTCATAAAGCGTGGCTACATAAAATTCCCACTTGAGCACCTAAATTTGGGCGAATACATAATAGAGCGAGTGAAATTTCTCTCAAGCGTGGCTGATGTTAAGCATATCGTGGTAAAGACAAATTTAGAAAGCGATGCATTTACTATGCTAAGCAAGGTCGAAGCTCAGCGCATCATCGATAACACCATCACAAACGCCATAAAATACAGCCCAAAAGAGAGCAAGATAATAGTAAATTTAGAGCTTGAAGCAGATCGCATCAATCTTAGCGTGCAAGACTTTGGCAAGGGGATAAAGGACGTTAAAAAGGTCTGGAAAAGATACGTCAGAGAGGATGAAATCCAAGGCGGCTTTGGCCTTGGGCTAAATATCGTAAGTGAAATTTGCCAAAAACATGAAATTATATACGGCGTTGATAGCATCTATGGCAAGGGCAGCACCTTTTACTATAAATTTAAACGAGCTTAGATTAAGCATAAAAGCGTAAAATGAAGCCTTAAATTTAGAAGGAAAAACTTTGGATAGAATCGTTGAAATCGAAAAAGTAAGCTTTGAAAATGACTTTGAAGTCTCGCTTAGACCGACAAAATTTGAAGACTACATCGGCCAAGAAAAGATAAAACAAAATTTAGACGTCTTTATAAAAGCAGCCAAAAAGCGAAACGAGTGCCTAGATCACGTGCTATTTTACGGCCCTCCAGGACTTGGTAAAACGACACTTGCTCACATCATCGCAAATGAAATGGGTGTTAGTATCAAAATGACTGCGGCCCCAATGATAGAAAAGAGTGGCGATCTAGCCGCGATCCTTACAAATTTACAAGAGGGCGACGTGCTTTTTATCGACGAGATACACCGTCTAAGCCCAGCTATCGAGGAGGTGCTCTACCCTGCGATGGAGGACTTTAGGCTTGACATTATCATAGGCTCAGGGCCGGCTGCCCAGACTATCAAGATAGACTTGCCAAAATTTACGCTAATAGGTGCAACGACGCGTGCTGGCATGATCTCAGCGCCTTTAAGGGACCGCTTTGGGATGGACTTTAGGCTGCAGTTTTACACAAGCAGTGAGCTAAGCCGTATCGTACAGATCGCCTCAGCTAAGCTTGGGAAAGAGTGCGACAAAAACGCCTCACTTGAGATCGCCAAACGCTCACGCGCAACGCCTAGGATCGCTCTTAGACTATTAAAGCGAATTCGCGATTTTGCCGAGGTAAATGACGAGCAAATCATCAGCCACGAGCGTGCAAAAGAGGGGCTTAATGCGCTTGGGGTAAATTCGCTTGGATTTGACGAGATGGATATTAGGTATTTAGAAATTTTAATGCAAGCAAGGCGCCGTCCTATGGGACTTAGCACGATCGCTGCGGCACTTAGCGAGGACGAGGGCACGGTGGAGGACGTCATCGAGCCATATCTGCTTGCAAATAGCTTTATCGAGCGCACTGCAAAGGGCAGGATCGCAAGTGCGAAGTGCTTTGAGACCTTTAATGTCAAGATCGACATCGAAAAAGGACTTTTTGAGTAGCAAAATTTAAATTTGGAGCAAAAATGGGCGAGCCACATCTTTGTCCTAAGTGCGAGCAAAGGACGATTTACTTTGATGGGATCTGCTATGATTGCAGACAAAAAGAGAAGCTGGAGTTTTATCAAGGCTTAAGCAAGACTGAGATCAAACAAAAGCTAAAAAATGTCCTAGCTCACACAGACGAGATAGGCAAATACGATGAAATTTATAGCGATCTTGTCTATATTTTCTACCTACACGGCATTTGCGACGAGCAGATCATAAGAGAAGTGACCAAACAGGGCGAATACTATCCATTTGAAATTTATAAAAACGCCCCAACTGACGTGAGAGATGAGCTCATAAATAGTCTAAATGGCGCTGAAAATAGGGTAAAAATCAATCACATCCTTTGCGCGCTTGCCTGGCAGGGCGATGAGGTAGTAAGGGAGCTATTTTTTAAGCTCTATAATGCGCCAAAGCCTTGGAAGGCAAAGCTTCACGTTGATATGGATGGATACGCTCAGGTTGCTGGCTGGAGCTTTGATGAGAGTGGTAAGAGAAGAAGCCTAGTTTTTGATAGGTGTTTTGCCTGCGAGCCAAGCCAAAGCGCAGAGGCAAGCGTTAAATTTAAAGCTGCAAATGATGAAAAATGTAAATTTTGTAACGGCGAGATGTTGGAATTTACAATCAAAAAAGAGAGCCTAAAGCGATTTGGGCTAGAGCTTAAAAATGACGCTGTGCTTAAATTTTGCCCCACATGCGTGGGCTTGGTGCAGTACTTTTGCCAAAATGACGGCAATAGCGTGCAAACAGAGGTAGTGGGCGAGGGTGATAGTGAAGACTATTTAAGAGATGCTGTGGCGGTGCTTGATGGGCAGAATTTCGAGCTAGTCAGCGAGGTTTGCGCTCACTACTCGTATATGATAGATAGCGAAATTTTGCTTGGTGGATATCCGCAGTGGGAGCAAGATGCTGAGTATTTAAAATGTCCAAAATGTAGCAAAAGCATGAAATATCTGGCACAAATTCCTCTTGGAAGTCTAGTAGATGGCGAGGGAACTATATATATTCAAATATGTGATGAATGCGAGATCGTCGGGGCAAATTTTCAGTGCACGTAAAAGGCTAAATTTGTAGGAGCTTTTGAGCTAGAAATTTTGCATAAAACTATAAATTTATCTAAATTTACTAAGCGCCAGTAGCATGCTAAAAATGCCAAAAGCCTAGCCGCACTTGCTAGCTTTGCAAGCTTGATGGCAAAGAGATTGAGCAAATTTGGGAAGCGATGAGTAGCTTTAATAAATTTGCTATAATTACCCCATTTTAAGGGAGCGAGATGAACAATAGACTATTTTTTGGAATTTTTGTATTTTGTGCTTTGGCTTTGGTGGTCTATCTTTTTAAACCATATCTGCTTGATATTTTTATTGCTGCACTGCTTGCTGTCGCGGTTTCAAATGTCCAAATCGCGTTTTTATCACTCACTAAAAACCGCAAGACGCTTTCATCGGCTCTTACTACATCGGTGCTTCTTTGCTTATTTATCGCCCCACTTCTTTATGCGGTGGTTGAGATCGCAAAATACGCAGCTGGCTTTGATATAAACAATGTCACAAAGACTATCGAATTTATCAAAAATTATGATTTTAGGATGCCTGAGTCGATAAATTTTTTAGAGCCAAAGATAAAAGAATTTATCGGCGGACTTGATATTAAAATGCTTTTTTCTCAACTTGCGACAAATCTTGCAAGTCTGGGCAAGTTAAGCCTTAAATTTGGCGTTGATATGATTATTATTTTGGTCTTTTTCTTCTTTTGTAATCTTTATGGCAATGAACTAATCAGCTATCTAAAATATGCACTTCCGCTAAAACAAGATGACACAGAGTCTATTTTAAGCGAGGTTGGTAACGTGATGAGTGTGGTTTTTTATTCAACCATTGCAAATATGATAATCCAAGGCTTTTTATTTGCTATTGTCACAAGCTTTTACGGCTATGATGGCGTGCTAACTGGTATCTTTTTTAGCTTTGCTTCGCTTATTCCAGTTGTTGGCGGTATTTTGGCATGGGGGCCTATTAGCATTTATGAGTTTGCAAATGGCAACATAGCAGCAGCGATAACTATCGCAATTTATACGATCGTAGTGATCTCATTTGCAGCTGATACGCTTTTAAAACCACTTGTTATTAAATTTATAAACTCGAAGCTGGTTAAAATACCAACAAAGATAAATGAACTTCTTATATTCTTTGCGATGCTTGCAGGTATCACGACATTTGGGTTTTGGGGTGTGATCCTTGGACCAGCGATCGTGACATTTTTTATCTCAACTATCAAGCTTTACACGCTTTTAAGAGAGAGAAATTTTGTATAAAAATAGGAACAAATATGATCTATGAAGATAAATTTATAAAAATCGAGCGTGAAGACAATGAACTTCCTTGGATAAAAATTTTTACCATTAAGCCATTTCGTGAGTTAAGCGATTGCGATGAAGCGAGTAGGGCTAGGCTATTTGAAGCGATGCTAGTAGCTGAAAAGGCGATGCTTGAGTTTTATAAACCAACCAAAATAAACATTGCAAGCTTCGGAAACTACGTGCCACACGTGCATATTCATGTTATTGCTAGATTTAGTGATGACGCATTTTTTCCAGATAGTGTTTGGGCTAATCCAAAAAGAAAAAGCGAGCTTGCGTTGCCAGAATTTGATAAATTTGCAAAATTTTTAGAAGAAAAGTTAAGGGCTAGTTTTGAATAAATATAAAAAATATTTTAATGTCTATATCATTTTTATCTTTATTATAGTGCTTGGAGGGCTTTTTTACTTTCTTTACAGCTCTTATATGGCTGAAAAGATGCAAAATAATATGCGAGTCTTTTTTGATTACCAGGTAAAACAGCTTAATAAAAGCATAGATGATGAGAAATTTTCATCAATGGCGATCTCTATCTTGCTTGCTCAAAATGAGTCTATACAAATGTGCTTGCTAGGGCAAAGCCGCGATGAATGTATAAAAAATATCGAAAATTTAACCAAAACCCTTGGCGCAGCTTCGATGTATAACAACATTAAGCTTCACATTTATGATAAAGATCTAAAAAGCTATGTAAGGAGTTGGGATCTAAACAGATATGGCGATATGATCGCTAGTAGTAGGTTTTTAGTGCAAGAGTCAAGGCATCAAAACAAGCCCATGGTTGGCATCGAGGCGTGGTATGCTGGAACACATATAAGGGCTGTCTCAAACGTAATACGTGATGGTAAAATTATTGGTAACATTGAGGTTTTGTTAAATTTTGACTCACTTGGAAATTATTTTAAAAAGCAAGGAATTGATCTATTTGTTCTTTTGGCAAAAGACAAGATGCCATCTCGTAAAAGCATTCCAAGTGATCAAATTTTAAATGATTATTACATCGAAAATTTAAGCAGTGCAAATTTAAACATAGTAGGTTTTTTGCGTGATATTAATTTTAAAGAATATGAATTTTACGTTTATAAAACGCACTACTTTTGCGTGGTACCACTAATAGATGCTAGCAACACACAGATAGGCTATTATGTGCTTCATGTAAATACTAATGAAAAAGAGCGAAATATTTCACAAAATTATTTTGAGTCAGAAGAGCTTTTTTAATTTAAGCTATTTAATAAAATTTTTATTTGTATTTTAGATAAAAATGGTGGAAGCGAGGGCTACCATATTTAAAATAAAGATACCTATAATAGAGGATATTAGAAAGATTTTTTATTTTTAATATCCGTAAAAATATCCGTTTATTTTTTTATCGTATAACTTTATAAAATTTAGGAAAATATTATCTACCCTTTTTAATTAAAAAAAGGATAATAAATGAACCTATCTCCTGAACTATATCTAAAATTTGCCAAAGATGTCGAACCTGAAATTTTTGAAAATAAGACACCTAAATTTCATTTAGAAATAATCCGTTTTATTGACGGTGAAGGTCAGTATAAAGCTATAGCAGTATTTCGTGGTGCTGGTAAGACTACTTTACTAAATAAAATTTACGTGTTAAGTCGCCTATATTTTGCTGCCGAACCTTTTATTATGATTGTTTCGGCCAACGAGGATAAGGCGACAGCATTTTTGGAAGCGATCAAAGGGAGTATCGACAAGGCAGCTGCTAAAGGCTATGCCATAGCTCGTGGCAAGGCTTGGAATAAGGGATTTATTGAGGTCATTATAAATCAAGGAATGAAGGATGAAGGCGGCAAAAGCATAGAGAAAAAATGCTACGTAGTATCTCTCTCGGCCGGGCAAGATCCTCGTGGTATGAATATCGACAACATGCGCCCAACGTTGCTGATTATAGACGACTTGGAGAGTAAGGTCGGCAGATACCCTATTGATTCAAACGCAAACCGACAAAAGCTTCGCAGTTGGTTTTATGCGGACTTGCTCCCTACTCTGCATCCTACGCGTGGCAAGGCCGTGATACTTGGTACGATATTACATGAAGATAGCATCCTAAACAATATCGTAAATAACACAGAAGAGATGGATGCCAAACAGGACTGGACCTACATAAAAATCCCTATCATCAGGAATGGTGCCAGTTCATGGCCGTCTCGCTTTTCGATGGATAAAATCAAAAAGATACAAAGCACCCTAGTTTCAAAAGGGCTAGCAAATGAATTTTATCAAGAGTATATGTGTGCTGCGATAGATCCGCAAAAAGCCATCTTTAAGCGCGAATATTTCAGGTACTTTAAGGGAGTGGAGTATAGGGCGGACGAACCTTTTACGACCGTGACCGTAACCGACGGGGTAAACAAACAAGAGCTAAAAATCAGACGAGCAAATAAAATAGAGCTAGAAAGCGGAGAGAAAATTTGGCTAAAAGAGTGTCAAATTTATACCGTGGCCGACATATCAAGCGGGAAAGGTAGGGACCAGACTGCCTACGTTACCTTTGCGATAGATAGGCAAAACAGGCTTTTTATCATCGACATCACAAGCGGATACTTTACGCCGTTTGAGAGAAGTTTGCGAGTAATCGAAATTTATCTCACATTTGGCCCAATGCGTATCGGAATAGAAAAGGCTGGCATGCAAAATGACTTTTTCTACACGATTGACACTATTCAAAAGCTAACTGGTGTAAATTTGCCAATAGATCCGCTTAGCCATGGTGGCAACTCTAAGAACAAACGTATCTCAAATTTAGAGCCCTACTATCGCACTAGACAAATTTATCATAATGCAAGTTTAAACGCTACAGATGAGCTTGAGGCACAGCTGCTAGGGTTTGATCCTGAGACGGAAAGCAAGAGTGATGATATCATGGATGCAGAAGCTTATATTTTACAGTACATTGCAGGGCGATTTTTTGACGAAAGTTACGATGAAATTTATGATGAATATGCAGAGGAAGAGAGCTGGGTGTGAAATTATCAAACATATTTTTAAAACAAAAGATAGTAGATTGTCGTATGTTATTGATGCTAAATATATGGCGAGCTAGTCATAACACAGATAAACTAATCCTTAAATAATTTTTATACGTTTTTTAGGAAACTCATAAAATAGACTACACGTAAAAAAACGGAGTAGTCTATGAATGAGGATTTAAATTTAATCGAGCGAGCTTTTAGTGATCTTGAGCAACATAAAAATAGATTTTTAGAGTGTGAGCGAGCATTTCGTGCCGAGTATGAGGGTGAAGATAACCGCACTTCAAAACGAAAAAACTCTGAGAGAAGCCGTTCTAAACTATATATCCCCCTAATAAAAACTACCATTTTTATCATTCATGCGATTTTTAAAACAAGCTTTATGAGTGATCGCTGCCCAATAGAGATCACTCGTGTTGGGCGTAGAAGTGATAATGATCTAATCTTACAAAACGCACTTACTGCTGTGCTAAAAAATAGATGAAAGAAAAAAGAGCACCGAGTTGGCCTAAGCAAAGCTGTCATGAGCGCACTTTATCTACCTCTTGGCATAGTACATTTATTCTACGATAAAGAGCAAGGCGATATCGCCACACGTTTTATTCCAATCACTAATCTAGCATTTGACAAGCATGCAAGTGATATCAACGACATAGAATACGTCTGCTACAAATGGCGTCAATCAGTACGCCAAGTTGAAGAAAAAATCAAAACTAAATTTTACAAAAGCAAAGACAAGGATCGCATTTTAGGCTCTAAAACAGAGTGGAGTCAAAGAGTACAAATGAAAGATATCTATAAAAAGATATATGTAAACGGTCGCCAAATGTGGGAATTAAAGAGTTTTGCCAATGATTGTTTAGTCAGAGAGACTAGATTTTCAACTTTGCCATTTCATTTTGGATATTGCATGGATGCGATGCCTAGCGTCGAGGAGAGCATGCGCGAAAAGGAAAACGCCGTATACGGCTCGTGCGTGCCGGAAATCGTCAAAGAAATCCAAGAAGAATACAACATCAAACGTAATCAAAAAATAGATATCACTGAAAATCAAATAGACCCATCCTTTATCGTAGATAAAACAAAAGGTGTCGTGACAGTAAGCGACGTGATGGCCAGAAAAAAAGTTATTAGAGTAGAAACTGATATGGGCACTAGAGTAAGCGATGTAATAATGCCATTTCCGGTGCCACCAACATATCAATTAAGCGAAGAGATCGCTATGTTAAGCAAAGAGTATGAGATAGCCACTGGCGTAAATAGCGTAATGACTGGGCAAACTGGGCCAAGTGACCGACGTGCAATGGGTGCGTTACAAACTGTAAATGCAGCTAGCTCAATGAGAATAGAAAGCATGATGCAAACATTACTTGAAACAATGCTATCAAGCTATGCTCAGCACTTTGTGGAACTACTTTACCGTTTTGTAAGTGATGATGAATTTATAAAGGTAACCGAAGACGAAAACATTATAGAAGCGATCGGCACTTTAGTAGAAAGAAAAGCCAATCGATTAGATTTTGATGTTTCTGTAAATTTTGGCACCACGATAGCAAATGAAGTAAAGATCAATCAACTAAACGGCTTGCTGGGTGTGCTAGCCCAAAATCAAATAAGCTCACCGCAAATAACGGGCGAAATCGTAAAAGAAGTACTAACTTTAATTCTTGGTGAAAATGCGCCAATAGAACAAGTTGATCAGGCTATGGCACAGATGATGGCGGCACAAGAAGCGGCACAAGCAGAGGCTGTGACTCAAGATGAAGAAGCACAAATAAAAAATGAACCTAGTGAAGAAGATATGGAGATGACAGCTTTAGTAAACGGCGGAATTTGAAAGGATATGACTTAAAAATTTTTACGTTTTTTAGGATGCAGACAAATAAAATAATAAAAATTTTAAAGGAGAAGAAATGGCATATAAGGACAAATACGAGGTTCTTGGTATTATCGTCGATTTGGCTACAAACGGACTTAGCGTCTATAAAAAAGGCGAAGAAGAGGGGCAGATTAGCGGCGGAAGTATCGGCGATGTCGTTGTTAGGGCTAAGGGCGAGGATGGCTTTGCCGCCGTGAGCATTATAGGTGAGCAAGAGTGGGAGGAGATGCCACAAAACGAGGCGGCCGAGATCGAGCTGAAAGAGATCGCATCTAGCACAAAAGATCTCGCACCAGAGCTAGCTAAGGCTAAAAACGAAATTGAACGCTTGAAGGCTGAAATTTTAGAGGCAAAAGGTGAGGCAGAGCGTTTTAAAGAAGAGTGTACAAACTTACAAGATCATGTAAGTGCTTCAGCTGGCGAAAATCTAGCTTTATCACAAAAAATTCAAAAACTTGAAGCTGAGAATAAAAAGCTAAAAGAAGCGACCAAAAAGGAGGACAAAAATAAGACCGATAGTGCTCCTAAGACAAATGAGTCGCAGAAAGGTTTAAATTTAGGAGGTAATGAATAATGCCAGATATCTATGACCAGGATTTGGAGGGACTAGCGGCTGCAGAGGAAACACAGACGCAAGAAGCCCAAACTGCTTTAAAAAACGCAGATAAACCACAGGTGCAGGCAGAAACTAAAGCACCAGCTGCTCCGCAGCCTGATGACTCAGTAAAACTCAACAAAGAAGAGTATGCGGATTTTCAAAGAATGCGCCAAGCTGCGCAACTTTCGCAGATGGAGACGGATTTTAGGAAGAGTTATCCGGACTTTGATATGCAAAAAGTCACAGACAAAATTTTAGAGATGGATGAAAAAAAACCTGGCACAGGCGATGCACTACTGACTCCGGTGGGGATTGAAAACGTCTATCTAAAATTTTTCCATGGCAAGGCACAAGTGCAAGTTGATGATGAATTTGACATAGCACGGGGGACTGGTGGTGGTGTGAGCGTAAAAGAGCTCATTGGTAAGATTAATAAAGGTGAGGCTAACGATAGCGAGAAGCAGGCCTTATATGCGAGATTATTTTAAGGAGTAAAAGAAAATGGCTATAAAAACTGGATTAGTAACTGCTGAAGAGGCTTTTGGCAGTAAGGGTGTAGTGCTTGAAAACACTATAAAGCAAATAGGATGGCAATCTACGCCTTTTTATAGTGCAATAAGCACGGCTGCACCTGCAGATAGAAGCACGAGCGTGGCAGTAGGACATAAATGGTTTTATGATGAGTTGCCTGATGGTGACGCGGCTAATGCGCACGCAGAAGGTGGAGCTAAAGCAACAGCCAAGTATTTTGTTGGTAATACTCTAAGCAATCATTTTCAAATAGTTAAAAATACATACGGAGTTTCTGGATCACAAGAGCCGGCCAAAGATGTAGCAGGCAGAGGCATTCTAGCTAATCAAGGCGAGATGGCTTCCGTAGAACATAAAAAGTCCATAGAGAAAATTTTGCTTTCTTCTCAGACAGCTGTACAAAGAGTAAATAGTGGTGGTTCTCCTGTAGTTGGAAAATGTGGTGGATTAAAAAGTTTTTCTACTGCAAATAATACAATCGATGCAAACAATACAGACTTAACTATGCAAATGATTAGAGATCTGCTAAAAATCGGCTGGAGCAAAGGTAGGCCTTATCAATTCTTAATGGTAAATGATAAGCAAAATGATAGGCTGCTAGATATTCTCGACAAGATAAAACAAGCCAATATCACACAAAAATACCTAGAAGAGGATCTACTTGCCATTAGAACTAGCTACGGCGATGTAAAGGTTATGTTAAATCCATTCTTAGATCAAAATGAGATCATTGCCTTTAGAGCTGATGACATCTTTAAAGTAAATTGGCGTCCAATGATGACTAGAGAGCTTCCAACTAGCAACGATGCTGTAGAAAAAGAGATTATTAGCGAATTTACACTTCGTGTATGTACTCCTGTGGCATTTGGATGGCTTAAAAAGCTAAAGGTGTAAAAATGAATTATGAGGCGTTTTTGCAGCGTTTGAAGGTATCTACAAGGGGAGATATAAAGCTCCCTGATTTTGGAGAATTAAAATCATTAGTGGAAGAGACAGCAGCAGATATATCGCGTGCGGTAACGCCTCTTGAAATGATAGAGATAGATCATAGAAATTTTGATATCGAATACCATATAGATAAAAGACGTTTTGTGAGGAAATTTAACACACCAAAAAATGAAAAAGATGTGGTTGATTTTCTTGACGAATCGCTTTTAAAGGCACTTATTTATGGAGTGGCCAAAAAAAGAGCACATGCTGAGTTTTATGCAAAATACAACAAGTTTTATCTACAAAATTTATGTGAATATGAGCTAAATAATTTTGATGAAAATTCATATGATTTAACAGAAGCACTTAGAATAAAGGGCTGGCTAAAGCCCTATAAAATAGATTATGCGCTAGATCCTTACTATTCATGGGATGAGAATTTTATAAAAAGACTTGATTACTACATGGCCAATATAGTCTATGGAGTAAATGACAATTTGCAGCATCCGGAAAAAAATTTAAATAGCGATGAGCTTGGATATAGGAAATTTATATATCAATTTATCGCCTATCAAAACGGCGAGCATACCGATAGAGAGGATTTAAGAGCGCTTGATAGGCTAATGAGCAAGAAAATTTTAGGGGAGTGAAAAATGGCGGATAAAGAATTTACGCAAATTTGTAAGGAAATTTTGGGTGTAAGTAGAAGGCTTGAAAAAATAGAGCCTGAAGAGCTGAGAAAAATAAAGGCTGATATTGAACAAATAAGTGCAACGATCGTAGCACACAAGGCATCATTTGATGCCAGCAAAGAAGATTTTGATGGGAAATATAGTGGTATAACCGAGATAATAAATACATTTGATACTTTAAAAGCTCAAATAGAAGAGGTTTTAAAAAGCGGCACAATAAACGATAGTACAGAGACATTAATTTCTACATTTTCATCAAAAAAAATCATGGACCTTTTAAATGAAGCAAAAAGAGTAGTAGATGAAAAATTTAGCACTATACATAAAAATGGTATAACCCCTTGGGACTCTACATTAGAGTATCCTGCTGGTGCCATTAGTGTTTTAAATGGTAAGCTCTATCAGGCAAAAACACAAAACACAAATAAAAATCCTAGTGAAAATAAAGAAATATGGCATGTTATAGCCAGTGAAGAGTGGTGCGAGCAGACTTTTTTAAATAAAAATGAAAAAATAGATAGCTATTCTAAGACCGAAAGCGATGATAAATTCGCTCTAAAAACCGAGCTACAAAAAGCTATACCAGTCGGAAGCTACCTTTTATACAGTTCAAACTCAAATACGCCAGAGGGCTTTCTCCGTTGTGACGGATCAGCGCTTGATAAAAACACATACGCCGCACTCTTTGCGGTGATCGGCTACACATACGGACGAAGTGGCGATAAATTCTTGCTGC
>NZ_PIQX01000010.1 GCF_003049085.1 Campylobacter concisus | reverse complement strand
TATTAACCAATGAAGTTAAAGGTGGTTTCTCGTTTCGTGAGCTGGAATTATATATGAGCAATACTTAAAGATAGTTGAAATAATTAGGGAATTTGAGAAAAATTGTTAGGCGCTTAAAAATTTTAAATTGTGTATTTTTTATTATTAGGTTTATAGGGTTTAGTTTATATATGCGTATCCACTTCTTTTTTCTATATTTATAGAGGTTACATTGTTATTTTTATCTGTTAAAACTATCTTGCAATCACCTTTCAATAGTCTTGAATAAGGCCTTTTTGCTCCTTTATTGTTAGTAACACTCACCACTCTCATGGGCCTACCTAATTCATCAAAATCAATGGTTTGCGTTTTGCCTTTTCCGCAACTACCAACAAATTTAACCGATTTTATACCATATTTTTTTTCGATATTTAAATCTGTATTAATTTTATTGCAATAGGACTGAGGAATGCCTCTCCAGCCCGCACTTAAGAATTTGTTTGATTTTTGTGTATCGATGGCAACCTCTTCTTTGGAATTTAAGTTACCACTAAATTTATTACCACTACCTCTTTTATCATAAAAAATACTATATTTCCAAGATTTAACCCCAGGCTCATCTACAGAGCACTCTTGTAAACTAGTGTCATTAATAGCTATCCCCCATCTCATTTTAAACCAAAATTTTTCATTTTCTGAATGTACAAATTTATCATCTTGCATGGCAAGGTGCTGGGCGTACCTTATATGCGTTAGCATCTGTGTAGCTGCCTCTCTAGCTCCATTTATTTCTAGCCTTGGTATGATCATTGCTGCAAGTATGCCAACGGCAATGATTACAAAAATAAGCTCTATAACAGTAAAACCCTTGTTTTTATGCATCTACTTACCTCTTACATCAAAATTTGCGATTACTTTTCCCATTTTTTCTATGCAAAATTTTGATTTTTCATCTAGATCGGCGCTTACTAATAAATTTTTAGACTCATCTCTTACATCTATACCGTAAAATTTAAGTCTTAAAGCAAGCTTTTTATTATCAGTGTATAAATCCTTAATTTCCGCTTCTTTTAATTTAGCAGCAAGCTCTTTTACAATATCAAATTTATAGACAAAATGTTTTGTTGGGTTGTCTAAAAATAGATAGAAAATTTGATTAAATACGATCATCGACCAGTTTAAGGCTAAAAAAAGCATCACTAAGGTCGTGCAAATTTTATAGCCTTTTCTAAATTTTGGCAATCTTACACGATACGAATTAAAAAATACTCTTACCATAAGTGGCGTTGCGATCACGCAAAATGGCAAAAACTGCTCAAGTTCCAACCTTTGGCGCACTGAGACTATCATGCAAAAGCAAAATGAGCAAATCACAATAAACCATAAGAGATCCTTCTTTTCCTTAACCCAAATTCTATAAATCGTATAGACAAAAAATATAAAGACAAATGGCGAGAAAACAGCGGCAAAGATACCAAAAGTATCGATAAAGTGCCCACTTGGCCTACCATTTGTATCAAAACCAAAAAAGTAAAGCGTGAGTAAAAACAAAATAGCACTTAGCCAAGCAAGAGGCGGCTTTCTTTTGTAAAGTGCAAATATAAAAAATCCTGCGTAAAATATCAAAAAATCGCCATCTATAAAAAAAGAAAGACAAAAAAATGTTACGAATAAAATTTTATTTTTAACATGAAAAAAGTATATACATAAGAGCGCCAGCATAACGCAAAGCCCAGCATTATTGACGATAAGAGCTGAAGCTAGCGTGCCAGGAAGTAAGATAAAAAGCAATACCGCAATAAGTCTGTCAAACTCCAATTTAATGTAAAATTTGCTTACCTTATACATTAAAACGACGCTTATGACATGAAAAGCGATCATCACAGATCTTAGAGCAATATCTGTTTGACCAAAAATTTGAACGCTTAATTTTAAAACATGGCTAAGAAAATTTTGTTTGTTAAAAAAAATTTCAGCTTCACTGTAACTTATACTAAGAGAATTTGCCGTATAAAGTAAAAATATACAATCAATCAAACATATCAAAAATACGCTAAAGGCGACGTGATGTCCAACAAATTCTCTAAATTTATCTAGCAAAAATTTTCCTTAAATATGTATATCCCAAAAAAACTCGATCCAATCGTGAGCCTCTTTTACCTTAAATTCTGGCAAAAGCAGAGCCTTCTCTTTATAAAAGACGGTCGCTATTTTTATATCTAATTTTGGATAACACTTGAGTAGCTCTCTTTTTATCTCGACCATGCTCTCTCCACTATCGATGATGTCATCTACGAGTAAAATTTTAGTGTATTTGCTAAGATCTGGCACATTAAAGATATTAATCGTATCAAGTTTGTTTGTATCTTCATAATGAATAGAATTTAAGGTGAATAAATTTCTATTATTAAGCGCAACAGCTAGCGAGTGGCCAAGCGTTAAACCGCCTCTTGCCACAGCTAGTATCACCTCTGGGTCAAACTCATCTTTTATCTGTTTTGCCATCTTTTTAGTATCAACAGCAAATTCATCGTAGCTATAAAATATCATCTTTCATCCTTATCAATGCACTAAAAATACGATAAAACTAATGAGCGCTAGCACGACTACACCTAAATTTATATCGCTAAATTCTCTCTTTATGAGCTTAACTATTACGTATGACATAAAGCCAAATGCAAGGCCGTTTGTGATCGAGTAAGTAAGCGGGATAAGCACAACTATAAAAAATGTCGCAACTGCAATGGCTGGATCTTTGAAATTTATACTAGCAAGCTCAGCAAACATAAGCACGCCAACCATTACAAGGATCGGATAAATGGCATTGCCAGGGATCGCTTTAAAAAGTGGCAACATAAAGAGTGTAAGTATAAATAAAAGTCCGCAAAATACAGCCGTTAGACCAGTTCTACCGCCCTCTTCTACACCGCTAGCACTCTCTACAAACGATGTGGTCGTACTTACGCCTACAAGTGAGCCAGCTGCCGTAGCAATAGCGTCAGCTTCAAGAGTTTTTTCAAGTTTTACGACGCCATCTTTTTTGTTTTCATCAAAAATTCCAGCCCTCGTGCCTACACCAGCTAGTGTGCCTATCGAGTCAAAAAGATCAGTCACAAAAAAGGTGATAACAACTGGCAGCAAGGCTAGACTAAGCGCGCCTTTTATATCAAGCTCTAAAAATATCGGAGAGATAGAAGCCGGAGTTGAGAAAATTTCTGTTGGATGAGGAGCGATACCAAGCACCCAAGCTATCACTGAAGTAGCAAGCACAGCTAGGATAAACGCGCCCTTTATCTTCCACGCCCAAAAGCAAATAACTAAAAATAGTCCCAAAACGCCAAGAAGTACGTTTGGATCTTTGAAATTTCCTATACCAACCAAAACTGCGTCGCTATTTACGATAAAGCCCATTTGCTGAAACGCCACAAAGCTGATAAATGTGCCTATGCCAGCGCTTATCGCCCTTCTTAGATCAAGTGGGATGGATCTAATTATCCACATCCTAAAATTTGTAAAAGATAAGACGACAAATATCACGCCACTTAAGAAAACAACGCCAAGAGCCGTTTGCCAAGGCACCTTCATGCCGATGCAAAGACCAAATGTAAAATAAGCGTTAAGCCCCATGCCAACGCTCATCGCAACTGGCGTGTTCGCCCAAAGACCATTTAATATCGTAGAAAAGATGGTAATTAGCGCAGTTGCAGTGATTAGTGCCTCATAAGGCATACCAGTTTTGCTCATAATGATCGCATTTACCGGCACGATATACATCATCGCTAAAAACGTCGTAAGTCCCGCTCCAAATTCCTGCTTCACACTCGTTTTGTTTTGTGCTAAGTCAAAAAATTTCACCCCAAGCTCCTTTTAGTAAATTTTAAGTTCGTTATATAAGCTATCACGCTCAACTGGCGTAAAACCAGATGTTTTTATGAGATCGCAAAATGTCTTTAGTGTAACGCCATTTGCGCTATTTGCGCCAGCTGCACTTTGGATGCTCTCTTTTTCTATCGTGCCATCAAGATCATCGGCACCAAATTCCTGAGCTATCATCGCTAAATTTAGCGTCGAAGTAGCCCAGTAAGCTTTGATATGTGGGACATTATCAAGCACAAGACGTGAGATCGCCAGAGTCTTTAAAATTTCAGCTGATCCTAGAAATTTCACATCTTTTAAGTAGTTATTTTCTCTTTGATAAACTAGTGGGATAAACGCGTTAAATCCGCCAGTTTCATCTTGCAAGTCCCTAATCCTTAGCATGTGATCGATCCTGTTATCGCGGCTTTCTATGTGGCCAAAAAGCATTGTTGCATTGCTTTGCTTGCCGTGATCGTGCCACATTTTATGGATTTTGAGCCAGTTTTCGCTACTTACTTTGCCTTTGCAAATTTTAGCCCTGACCTCTTCATCAAAAATTTCAGCCCCGCCGCCTGGCATGCTATCGACGCCGTATTCGAGCATCTTTTCTATCACCTCATCGTAGCTTAAGCCATAATGCCTTGATAAAAAGTCGATCTCAGCTGCCGTCATCGCCTTTACGTGAAGCTCTGGATGAGCTGCCTTTATCTTTTTAAAAATTTCTAAATACCACTGCCAGCCGCTTTGTGCGTTGTGAGCTGACACGATGTGTATCTCCTTTACGCCGTGGCTCACGCTCTCATCAACGATCTTTAAAATTTCTTCGTGGCTCATTAAGTATGGATTTGGATTTTTTCTGTGAGCCGAAAATGCGCAAAATTTACAGATATCAGCACAGATATTTGTTGGGTTTATGTGGCGATTTACATTAAAAAAAACCTTGTTGCCATGCAGTTTTCTACGTTTTTTATCGGCAAATTTAGCCAAGGTAAAAAGATCAAGCTCATAAAGCGAAAAAGCCTCTTGCTTGCTTAATCTCTCGCCACTTTTTAGTTTTTGTAATAGATTCATTATTTATATCGTCCTAAAGCTGAACTTAAGGCTTCATTATAGGCAAATAAAGCTTTGTTTTTGCAAAAATTATGTAACATTTGCCAAGATATTTTTAACAATGGAAACATTAAATGCTGGCCGATAAAAGTACCAAAAATAGCGATAATTATTTAAAAATCAAAGAGAAATTTCTTGATTTTAAGGCAAATTTACCAAGACATTTTCAAAAAAATCAGGGTAGAAATTTCACAAATTTCTTGGCCAAAGAATACGATGATTTTATAAAATCTTATTTAAATGAAACTATGCGAGATTTTTTTGATGATTTTGTACCACAAAATGACAGCTTTGCCTTTAGTGTTTTAGCTACTGGAAAATACGCCCAAACCTTACTTAGCGCAAATAGTGAGCTTGAAATTTTACTAGTTTATAAAAATTTAAAAGGTTACAATATAAAGAATTTCTTAAAAGAATTTAGCGAAATTTTAAGTAGCTCTGGAATAAATTTTTATATAAAAAGCGCTGAAATAGATGAAATTTTTACAAATTACAAAGATGATCTCAAATTTAAAAGCGAAACATCGCAAGTCCGATATATCTGTGGTTCAAAAAGTCTCTACCGCCTAGTAAAAAGCGAGATCGTAAAATTAAAAGAATTTGATAAAAAAGCCTTTTTAAACTACCATTTAAAGGCATTCTTGCCATTTTCTAGCATCAGCTACTTAGCCCAAGAGCCAAATTTAAAAAGTGGCTTTGGCGGGATAGATGAAATTTATCACCTAAACTGCATACTAAACTACCTTGATAGCGACATTTCAGTTAGATCACAAGCCCTAAAAGTGATGAATGAAAAAGAGATCGCTAGCTTTAACCTAAATGTGGACTTTTTACTAAGCCTACTAACCACCTTAAATTTGACGCAAAATTCTGATACTTTTAGCGCTTCAAGCGTTGAGATCACGACAAATTTCATGCAAACAAAGTCCAAAAAGCTTCAAGATAACGAAAGCGTTATTAGCCAAAAAATGCTAAGCTCGATGAATAATGTCGCTATTTATTCGAGGTTTATCGTCGCTTCTCTTTGCAGGCCATTTTTTAAAAGTGAGCTAAATTTTGATCAGAGAAAATTTGCAAGGCTAAAAAATGGCTTTTACGAAATAAATGGCGTTATTTACGTGCCACTTCATAAAAAGCCAGCTCTCATTGAAAATCTAATAACCGAGCTTTTAGAGCTAAAAGATGTGGATTATAAATTTGACATAAGTGCGATCTTTTACATCAAGCGAGCCATTATCACAAAAAGTGGCTTAGAGCGCGCTATCAGCGAGTTTAAGAAGATATTTTTAAGAAAAAATTCCTACGCTATTTTAAAGTCATTGCTTGATGCGCAAATGATACAAATTTTAATAAAACCAATGGAACACATCAGCCAGCTAGCTCAGTACGACGGCTATCACGAATTTACGGTCGATGAGCATAGCATTTTAAGTGTAAAATTTCTTGAAAATATAAAAGATAAATTCATAAAAAATCTCTATACCGAGCTTTGCTTGGAGGGCAAAACAATGCTAAAGATCGTGACTTTAATGCACGACGTTGGCAAGGGGCTTGGCAAAGATCACGCAAATATCGGCGCTAATATCTTTAGAGCCTACGCAAACAAGCTAAATTTAAGTCAAAAAGCTGTAAATATCGGCGTCATCTTGATAAAATACCACACGCTAATGAGCAATGTCTCAAACAGAGAAGACATTTATTCCCAACGCGTTATATTTGCTTTTATCTCAAAGCTTGGCGACAAGCAGGTTTTAAAACTGCTTTACATCCTTAGCTACTGCGTGATAAATGCGACAAACGAGAGGCTCTATAACGCCTACACAGCAAAGCTTTTAAGGGAACTTTATGAAATTTCTCTTAGTGCATTTAGCGATGAAAATTTACTAGATGAAGCGACAAGGCGCGTAAAAAAAGAGCAGTCTATAAAACGAAATAGCGAGTTTTTGGCACTTGAATCAAAGCTGCAAGAGAAAATTTTTAAAATCACATCAAATCTTGTCTTTATAAAATATAGTGTGAGTGAGATCATAAATTTAAGCAAGGTTGCAGATAGCTTAGATGCGACAGAAATTTTTATAAATAACTCTAAAAATTTAAGCATTCAGATTTATACAAAAAAGAGCCTAAATTTAAGTGCTCTGCTCTATGAATTTGCTAAATTTGACCTAGCATACATGGAAATTTTTGAGCTATTTGAGAAGAAATTTTATATCAGGCTTGATTTTAACCAAAATGTTAAAAAAGAGGAGCTTGAAACTACTAAAAATTTAGCTCTAAAATCCTTAAATAGCGAGGTTTTAAAAGAGCCTTTGAAACCAAACATTAACAAAGATGAGATAAACTTCGAGCTAAATCACTCAAAAGATTACGCCAAACTTAGCATCAACGCAAAAGATCAGCGTGGGCTAATGGCTTATGTGATGAGTGTTTTTGATAGGCTTCATTTTCAGGTCACGAGTGCTAGAATCCAAACGGTCAAAAATAGAACAAGAAATCTCTTCTTGATCGAGAAAAACGAGCGACTTGAGAGTAAAGGCGAAGAGATATTAAATTTATTAATAAGTGAGTAAAACATGTGTGGAATCGTAGGATACATCGGAGATAAAGAGAAAAAAGAGGTTATTTTAAGCGGTCTAAAAGAGCTTGAGTACCGAGGATATGACAGCGCTGGCATGGCTGTGATGAGTGATGGCAAGATCGATTTTTTTAAGGCAGTTGGCAAGCTTGAAAATTTAGCCCTAAAGACAAAGGACTTTACATCAGAGGGTTTTGGCGTGGCGATAGGTCACACACGCTGGGCAACTCACGGCAAACCAACTGAGATCAATGCTCACCCACACCTTGGCGAGCACTCATTTGTCGTTCATAACGGCATCATCGAAAACTACAAAGAGCTTAAAGATGAGCTTGAAGCAAAGGGCGTGAAATTTGTCAGCCAAACCGACACCGAAGTGATCGTGCACCTTTTTGAAGAAATTTTAAAAGAGAAAAAAGACCCATTTAAAGCTTATGAGGCAACTATTGCAAAGCTAAGAGGTGCATACGCGACGCTACTTATCACAAAAACTGCACCTGATAAGATATTTTTCGCAAAAGATGCCGCCCCTATGGCGATAGGTAAGAGTAATGAAAAAGAGCTATATTTTGCCTCATCAGATGCCCCACTTATCGGTAACGCAACAGAGGTGGCATATCTTGATGACAATAATTACGGCTACGTGAGCTTGGACGAGATTGCCGTTTTTAAACACGGCAAAAAGGCGAGCATAACGTTTAATGCTTTACCAAAAGATAAGAGCTATGCCCAAAAAGAGGGATATACATTTTTCATGGAGAAAGAAATTTACGAGCAAGGTGCGGTCGTATCTGAAACCATCATGGGCAGGGTTAAAAACCACAAAGTCACTCTTGAAAATTTAGACGATGAATATCTAAAAAATATCGATGATATCGTGCTTTGTGCGTGCGGTACGAGCTACCATGCAGCACTAACTGCAAGCTATCTTTTTGAAAGGCTTGCTAAAGTTAGAACAAAGGTCGAAGTAGCAAGCGAATTTAGATACAGAAAGCCTTATCTAAACAAAAACTCGCTCTTCATCGTCATCTCACAAAGTGGCGAGACAGCCGATACTCTTGAGGCACTTAGGATAGCAAAAGAGGCTGGGCTTAGAACGCTTGCGATTTGCAACGTCGATAACTCATCTATCGTTAGGCTAGCTGACAATACACTTCTAACTCGTGCTGGCATCGAAAAAGGTGTGGCAAGCACAAAGGCCTTTGCAACGCAGATCATCGTGCTTTGGATGCTTGTGCTTCAAATGGCGGCAGCTAAAAATTCTATCAGCAAAAAAGAGCTTGATCACGAGATCAAAACGCTTCTTCACATTCCACAAATTTTAAATATCAATAACTCTCTTCAAGAAAAGCTTCACCGCCTAAGCAAGCACTATTTGCACGGTCATGGCTTCTTCTTCATCGGTAGAGACATCTTTTATCCGCTTGCGCTTGAAGGTGCTTTAAAACTTAAAGAAATTTCATATCTTCACGCCGAGGGCTATCCATCAGGTGAGATGAAACACGGCCCTATCGCACTTGCAGATGAGAAGTTATTTACGATCGCTTTAATGCCTCAAAATTTACTCTATGAGAAGACAAAGAGCAATGTCGAAGAGCTTGCCGCAAGAGATGCATATATCCTAGCGATAAGCCCACTTGAGTTTGAGTTAAGCGATGACTACGTAAAAACAAGCGTTCAAGATCACTATATGAGCGAATTTTTTGAGATGATGCTTGTGCTTCAGCTACTTGCACTTGAAATTTCTGTTAGACTTGGCAACAACGTCGATATGCCAAGAAATCTTGCAAAAAGCGTAACTGTCGAATAATTTATGTGGCTGGCATCTTGCTGGCTGCTTAAATTTTTATAAAAGTAGTTTTGCATTATGCTACTAAACATAAATCTTATATTAATATTTTTATAATATTTGCTTATATATAATGTTAAAAAACCAACTTAAATATTAAGGATAAAAATGAAGTTAAGTTCATCTTTACTAAGTGTAGGCCTTGGAGTTTTACTTTTAAGCGGTTGCGCAACTGGCAACAACAATGGCGTAACTGGCAGTGCTGCTGGTAGCAACAATAAAAACGCTAACACAAAAATAGAAAAGTGTAGTAGCACTCTTGGAACACTTGCGTTTTATGAAGACCAAAATTCTGATTGGTATTCATATTTAACACACAACTACAAGCTCACATCGACTATTCCGGTTTTGCGTCTTCTTGCGCAACAAACTGGTTGTTTTGTTATAGTTGAACGTGGCGCTATGATGGATAATATGATGCAAGAGCGTGCACTTGATAGATCAGGCGAACTACGTGGTGGTTCCGGCTTTGGTAAAGGTAAAATGGTAGCAGCTGATTATACTATTCGCCCTGAAATTTTCTTTAGCAACGAAGATACAGGCGGAGCAGGTGCTCTTGTTGAAGCACTTTTTGGTAGTGTAGCAGGTGCTATAGCTGGTGGTTTTTCAACAAAAGAGACACAAACCACATTGGTTCTTATAGAAAATCGTTCAGGTGTTCAATTAGCGGCAGCTATTGGCTCGGCTTCTAGCACTGACTTCTTTGGCATGGGTGGCGGTGCTGGCGCTTCTCTTGGTGCTGGACTTGGCGTATATTCAAGAACACCTGAGGGAAAAACACTTGTAAATGCTTTCCTTGATTCGATGAATCAATTAGTTATCGCCCTAAAAGACTACAAAGCACAAAATGTAAAAGGCGGTCTTGGCAAAGGCGGAAGTTTAAAAGTAGGAGAATAACATGAAATTTTTAGCCATTTTATTTTGTTCATTGACTTTTTTGTTTGCTATGAGTTATGAAAAAAAAGTTGAAGCTAGGCTTTGTGGTCTTATAAATCAAAGAGAAATGGCTAAAATTTATGGCGATATAAGAAGCATTGATAGCTTTGACAAAAAAATAGAAAGCTACAAATTTCGCAACGGAATAGAAAAATTTGACGAGGATAGTTGCCGTGCAAATGGCTACTATCCTGTTGATCCAAACTATGCGCCATATCCGCCTAACTACCACCCATACTATCGAAATGAGTACGAAAGATATGATAGATTTCAGCGTGGTTACCGCGGAGGCTACTATAACGATGACGACTACGATGATGGTTTTGATCGTGGTTATAGGCGTGGTTATAAGGATGCTAGAAGAGACTATAGGCTAGGTAGATAATCTTATCTAGCCTTAACTTTAACTGGCTCTTTTCTAACAAAAAAACGACTTCTACAAATAGCAAATCAAAAACAATACATATACCAAATTTTACTGCTATAAATAAGTTCAGTGCATTGATTAAAAATTACAAAACCTGTAGATACGACAACATCCCAACTACCCAAATTTTTCTTTCGACAAAAGAGCAATAGACACCCTTACAAATAAGCTAGAGCAAGACCATAAAAATTTAAAAGAGCTAACAAGCAATATCAGCAGAGACGATCTTTTAAAGGTGCAAATTAGTGCACTTGAAGATGAAATAATAAGTTCATCTCTCATAGGGGGCGAAAGGCTTAAAAGATCAAGCATTCGCTCGTAGATAAAAAAGAGGCTAGATGAAAATTTTGACTGGCTAGCTGATACTCATGCGACTAGACACAGTGTTAATCTAGTCTCGCTAATGTTTGAAGTAAATTTAAACAAAGACTATATGAACCTCGAGCGGCTACATGGCTAGCACAATACCTTGTTTGAATGTATCCAAAGCAAAACTTACAAGATAAAACGAGCCAAGTTTAGAGATGATGAGATGAGCGTCGTCTCAGGCTCCCCAGAAAATGTGCAAATCCACTATGAAGCCTTGCCAGTAGAGGTATAGAAGATGAGATGAGAACTTTTAAAATTTTATCAACAAAAGCCTTAAAAACGCATATCTAAAAAGTTTTATTGCACATCTTTAGTTTTTTATCCATCCTTATGATGACGGTAATGGACGCATAACAAGGGCTTTGGCGCACTACTTTTTAAGAGAAGATGGTGTTAAGCCATTTTCTATCTCTAGCATTATTTAAGCAAATAGAAAAAATTATTATGAAATTTTAGAGCAGATAACAAAGCTTGGAAATAATTTAAATTTTGATTTCACAGAGTGGATAATGTAGCACACCTACAAGCGGTAAATAGCGCTATAAACAAGCTATAAGCTTACTAAAAATATAAAATTTCTATCGTAATTTAAGAGTCAAAGCCATTAAAATTTATCTTTACCTAGTATCGTTGTCAGCTGTTCTTTTATTCTATCATCGAATTCACTAACACTTATGACACCCCTACTTTCGCACATCTTGGCATCATTAACATCACAGTAGTCACTAAGTGCATTTTTGTATCCGCCCCTTATGCAAGCCTCTCTGTCTTCTAAAAATCCAGCACCACCAAGGATAAGCACGCCAAGGTCAAAACCTATCTTAAATTTCGCACTCGCCGAGCTTTTAACCCAGCTTAAAAATATCTCATCGTATCTTAATCCAAGTGCTCCAACGCCATCTGGCACTACCAAAATATCCACACCATAAAGGCTCTCAGCATAAATTTCTGGATGAAGCCTGACGCCAAATTCATCGATTATCTCAGGCTTTAGTGCGTAAGTCTTGATATTAAAATCCTCAAATTTATGTAAAAAATCATAAATTTTGGCAAAGCTTAGTAGATTTAGCTTGTCAAACATCAAAATGCCAACTTTCATGCTAGCTCCTTTTAATGAAGTGCCTCATTTAGCTTGATCGCCCTTTTGCTCGCACTTGCAGTGATCTGGCCTGTTTGGCTATTTTGTCTAAAATGAAGTCCATTTAGCCCACCAAGCTCAAGCGCTTTGTAAATTTCAGCTTTAAATTTAAACTCTGGATTTAGTTTGGCTAGCTTTTCACGCTCACTGGCAGAGATATAGACCTTTGTGCCTTCAAGCACCGCTATGCCGGCATCCACGATGCAGTTATCACCAAGAGGCACACCCGTGACTGAGTTTGCGCCAAGCAAGCAGTGTTTGCCAATGCTTACAGGGTTGCCGTTTGTGCCACTTAGCACGCCAAGTATGCTTGCCCCTCCGCCTACGTCGCTACCCTCGCCAACTACGACAGAGCTGCTGACTCTGCCTTCAACCATAACGCCACCAGTTGTACCTGCGTTAAAGTTGATGTAGGCAGCACCAGGCATAACGACTGTGCCAGGATACACGGCAGCACCCATGCGAACCTTGGCTGAGTCTAAAATTCTCGTGTTATCAGCTGGGATGATGTGGCTTAAAAATCTTGGGAATTTATCCACGCTAACGATCGCTGGATATTCGCCAAACATCTTTAGAGAAATTTCATTTTCTCTTAGCCATTCAAGCTCAATTGGCGTATTTTGGCTAGTCCATGCAACATTTGGTAACGTACCAAAAGCTCCATCAAGCACGATCGTCCTAGGTGCGACTTTGCCAAGTGAGATCAAGTAAAGCTTGAGATATACGGCCTCCACGCTAAGTGGTTTTGCATCATCAAACAAAAATACAAGCTTAAATTTATTCTCATTTAGTTCAAGATCGTCATCAAATGCCATTTTTACGGCATGCAAATTTTGTACATTTTTATGAGAGCTTATCTCTTTTTCAAAGACACTAAAGAGCTTGCTAGCCTTTTTTACCACTTTTGGAGTAAGATCAGCTACAAATTCAGAGCCATTAAAATCAACCTTAACATCACATTTTTGCAAGGCATAGATATAAGCGGCTGCGCTTAAAAAGCTCTCTTTGTAATTTACAACAGCAAAAGTCGCTTGCAAAATTTTATCTGTATTTTTTTGTCCGCGATCGATCCTAGCGATACCAAAAGCAAGCGGATCTTTGTAACCATCTTTTTTTCTAAATTCTTCAAAAAATTCCTTAAAATCATTTGCATCTTTAAACTCTTTAGACATCTATTCTCCTTTAAATTTTTTCTTAGTCTAGCCAAAAATGGCTAAAAATTTTATGATTTTAAGTCCATTAAAATTTTAAATATTTTTATGTTTTTAATAATGATTAATTTTATCATAAAGTAAATTGCAATAAGATTTTGCAAATTTAAAGAAGGAGTTTAAATGTCAAATTTAGTAACAAAACCTAGATTTGCTCTGGCTGCATTGATCGGCCTTGTCGCTGGCGTTGTCTCAGCCTTTGTCAAATGGGGAGCAGAATTCCCACTTCCTCCAAGAAGTCCGATGGATATGTTTAACGCTGCTTGCGGACCAGAGAGTGCCATTAGAGCAGCCGATGCAATCGATTGCTCTAGAAATTTCTTAAATCCGCCTTATGTATTTTTAAGGGATTATTTGGGCGTAGCCGATCCAAATGCCGCTATTTACGAGTTTGCAGGGCATGCGTTTAACTACGTAATGATGACGCATATATTGTTTTCGATCGTTTTCGCGGTTGCTTATTGTGTTTTGGCTGAAAAATTTCCAAAGATTACAATATGGCAAGGCTTACTAGTTGGTGTTATCGTAAATATCGCTGTTCACGTGATCACATTGCCTATTTTGGGACTTACTCCACCACTTTGGACACTCCCTTGGTACGAGCATGTATCTGAATTTGTCGGCCACATGATATGGTTCTGGTCAATAGAGATCATCCGTCACGACCTAAGAGCTAGGATCACAAAAGAAAAAGATCCAAGTGATTATTGCTGCTGCAACGCATAAGTGTAAATTTTTGCTGTTTTGGGACAAAAACCTAAAATAGCAACCAAATTTATCTCACCGTTTAAAAGCAAAAATTTATCCGCGATTAGCACTCCTGGCTAAGCTCTAAATTTTCTAAACGAAGTGGCTTTTCACCTTCAAAAATCACCCCAACACCAAAAGGTTCGCAAATATCAAGCGCACCCTCAGCAAATCTCATCAGCCACTGCCTATCGTGCGCATAAAAGGTGCATTGAGGCGAGCTAAAAGGCAAATCGCAGACTGGCACGTCAAGTAATTTAAGCTCGTCCTTGCTCAAAAGGCACCCTCGCCTAAGCTCATCTTTTAAAAAGACAAGCGCCTCTTTTACGTACCAATCGATATCACCGGCGATACGCTGTGCTAGCAAAGTAGTCTCATTATCCACGTCTGCCCCATCTGTGCTAACAAGGCAAAACGGCACCTGTCCAAAAATTTTACTTTTTAGCCACGTCTGGGCATACCAGATAAAGCCATCATCTGTTGCAACTTTTTCAAGTTCGCCAAATTTTAAAGTCATTTTTTATTCTCATTTTTGTGGTTTTGCTACTCTTACGAAAAAGAGCGAAATTTAAGCAGATTTGTAGTGATCTAAAATTTATCATCTAAAATGGAGATGGCTTATAAATTTGCCCTTTTAGTATAAAGCAAAAGCTAAATTTACAAGCAAATTTTCAGTTTTTCTCGCCATTTAGAAGCAAAATTTCTCATCAGTGCCATTTTGCTTGCGCATAGCTTTAAAGTTAGCAAGATTGTCTTTGTCTAAAAAGTAATCTTTCTCTTTTTTATTGCGAGTTTCTAGCTTTTCTATGCCTTTTGCAAGGGCTGCTTTTCTATCTTCGTGAGGCGAGCTAAATTCTGGCGAGAACATCGCTTCATAGGCATTTTTCTTAGTCCATTCAAGCGCTTTATCAGCGATCTCTTGTTGCTTTTTGATATCGCAAAATGCATAAGGATTGACCACGTCGCCAACAAGCTTCATAAACGCCCCTATCGCGGCCACCACGTCAGTAAATTTCTCGCCCTCCATGTCTATAACGCCTCTTAGCAAGATCGCGCGATTTTTTGCCGCATAAAACCAAAATACCGCATCATCACGAAGTCCAAGATCGTATGCGCGAGCTGAAAGGACAAAAAGAGTTGTCGGAGAGACCATTTGCGGGGCGTCTTGCACGATCTTTTCAGCCTTTTTAAAGTCCTCTTCTTTGCCACTTTTTAAAAGCTCATCTATCTTATCATAGACCTTTACGTACTCCACCTTGCCAGCATTTGCTGAGTAGTATGGCGTGACGTAGATGTCGATACTTCTTACTTTGCCATCATTTGCAAAGCCACATACCGCTCCAAAAAGTAGCGCCGTAAGCAGTGATAAAATTTTCATTTTAGCTCCTTGGCTTAAAATTTTTATTATTTTAACTAAAAGCAGTTGAAAAGATTAGGATAAATTTAAGAAAAAGTCCGCAAATTTAAAGCGGACTTCGAAGATTAGTTTTTAAAACTATGAATTGGAGCCGGAATTTGTCCGCCACGAGCGATGAAGTCGGCACTAGAGGCTTTGTTTATCTTCATCACAGGCGCTCTTCCTAAAAGACCGCCAAACTCGATCATATCGCCCTCACGGCCTAATGGTATGATACGAACCGCTGTTGTTTTTTGATTTATAACGCCGATAGCCGCCTCATCAGCGATCATCGCAGCTATGCTCTCGCTTGGCGTGTCCGCAGGTATGGCGATCATATCAAGACCAACCGAGCATATCGCGGTCATCGCTTCAAGCTTTTCTAAATTTAGCGATCCCGCGCGCACCGCCGCTATCATACCCTCATCCTCAGAAACTGGGATAAACGCACCGCTTAAGCCGCCAACTTGATTGCACGCCATGACGCCACCTTTTTTTACTGCGTCATTTAGGAGAGCAAGTGCCGCAGTCGTTCCGTGTGTACCAACAGCCTCAAGCCCCATCTCTTCAAGCACACGAGCTACCGAGTCGCCCACAGCAGGCGTCGGAGCAAGAGAGAGATCGACGATACCAAATTTAACCCCAAGGCGCTCACTCGCCATCTGGCCAACTAGCTGGCCGATACGCGTGATCTTAAATGCCGTCTTTTTCACAGTCTCAGCTACCACGTCAAAGCTCTCGCCACGCACCTTTTCAAGTGCCCTTTTTACCACGCCTGGACCAGAAACGCCAACATTTATCACCACATCAGCCTCGCCCACGCCATGAAATGCCCCAGCCATGAAAGGATTGTCCTCGACTGCGTTTGCAAAGACGACAAGCTTAGCACAACCCATCTCCGAAGCTGCCGCCGTCTCTTTTATGATACGTCCCATGTCACGCACTGCGCTCATATTTATGCCAGTTTTTGTTGAGCCGACATTGACACTTGCACATACTTTTGAAGTCTGAGAAAGTGCTTGTGGGATAGAATTTATCAAAATTTCATCGCCCTTTTGATATCCCTTTTGAACTAAAGCTGAAAAACCACCTATAAAATCAATACCAACCTCAATAGCCGCTCTATCAAGCGTCTTTGCGATCATCACGTAGTCTTTTGCGTCCGTTGCGGCGCCGATTATCGAGATAGGCGTCACGCTCACTCTTTTATTGACAATTGGTATGCCTAGCTCAGCAGAAATTTCATTGCCCACTTTGACTAGGTCTTTGGCTTTAGTGGTGATTTTTGCGTAAATTTTGTCGCAAGCCTTGTTTATATCAGGATCGATACAGTCAAGCAAACTAATGCCCATCGTGATCGTTCTGATGTCAAAATTTTGCTCTTCGATCATCGAGATTGTTTCGGTTACATTTTTGATGTCCATTGTTTTTCCTTAGATTGTATGCATCGCATCAAAGATAGCAGAACTTTGGATATTTATCTTTACTTTTAGGCTCTCTCCAAGTTTATTAAGCTCTTCTCTTAGGACCGTAAAATCCTTATTTTCATTACTTGAAACCACCGCCATCATCGTAAAAAACTCATCTAAAATAGTCTGTGAGATATCATCTATGTTTAGCCCTAGCTCGCTAAGCTTTGCTGAGACGCCAGCAACGATGCCAACTCTATCTTTTCCGACTACGGTTACGATCGCTTTCATCTTTTCTCCTGTTAATAAATTTTTGATTTGAAGTGCATTTTGGCTCCAAAATTTAAGCCAAGCATCAAGCAAAGCTAAATTTTGGTAGCCAACTTTAAACGAACAAATTTTAAAATTTGCTCTAAATTTTATCTTTTGTAAATTTTACTTCGAGCAAGCACTCTTGCCGTCATTTACGGGCTGGATCGCCGAGTTATCAGCTCCGCCATCACTATTTATATTCTCTATCACTTCCCAAAGTCTTGCAGCCGCACTCTCGTAACGTTTTGCAGTGACTGAGTTTGGCTCGTAAAAGCTAACTGGCTTGCCATTATCACCGCCCACACGAACAGCTGGCTCGATAGGGATTTCAGCTAAAATTTGCGTATTGTAAGCTTTTGCTATCTCTTCAGTCGTACCTTTGCCAAAGATGTCATACTCTTTGCCATTATCTGGGCAGATAAAACCACTCATATTTTCGATAACTCCAGCGATTGGGATGTGGAGCTTCTCAAACATATCAAGCGCACGTTTACTATCGTCAAGCGCTACCACTTGTGGCGTTGTGACGCAGACACCTGCCGTTACTGGCACGCTTTGAGCTAGAGTTAGCTGCGCGTCGCCCGTTCCTGGAGGCATGTCGAGAAACAAGACATCAAGCTCACTCCAAAGCACGTCTTTTAGCAGCTGCTCGATCGCTTTCATTATCATTGAACCACGCCAGATAAGGCTCATGCCCTCCTCCATCAAAACGCCCATACTCATCATCTCGACACCATGGCTAAGTATCGGCTTTAGCTTGTTGCCAACGACTTGTGGCTGGGTATTTACTTCGCCAAGCATCCTTGGGATGTTTGGTCCGTAGATGTCAGCGTCTAAAATTCCCACTTTTTTGCCTAGTTTTGCCATTGAGATGGCTAAATTTAGAGTCGTGGTTGATTTACCAACGCCACCTTTTCCTGAGCTTACCATCACGAAATTTTTAACTTGAGGCGCGATATTTTTGCCACTTTGAGTGTTACTTTTCTCCTCAGGTATCTTTGGCTGGATTAAATTTAGCACATATTCATTTGAGCCCATGACACGTTTGATGTCCGTTTTTAGCTCGTTTGCCACTTCTGGGCTTGAGCTAACTATCTCGACTTCGATTAAAATTTTATCGCCGATTTCTACATTTTTTACAAAGCCAAAGCTAACTATATCTTTTTCAAAACCAGGATATATAACACCTTTTAGCCTATTTAAGACCTCTTCTTTATTTAACATTTTTCTCCTTTTTCTAGATCTTTTGAAATTTTATATGCACAAAATTTTGGTCCGCACATCGAACAAAAATGAGCGCTCTTAAACGCGTCTTCTGGCAAGCTCTCATCGTGAAGCTCTCTAGCCTTTTTTGGATCAAAGCTAAGCTCAAACTGCTTGTTCCAATCAAATGCGTATCTTGCATCACTCATCGCATGATCTTTTTCGATAGCTCCAGCTTTGCCAAGCGCGACGTCTGCGGCATGAGCTGCTATCTTGTGAGCTACGATGCCCTCTCTTACATCATTTTCGTTTGGCAAGCCAAGGTGCTCTTTTTGCGTCACGTAGCAAAGCATGCTAGCACCGTGATATGCTGCCATTGTGCCACCGATCGCCGAGGTGATATGATCGTATCCTGCACCTATGTCTGAGACAAGCGGCCCAAGCACGTAAAATGGGGCATCATGGCAGAGCTCTTGTTCGATTTTCATATTATACTCAATTTGATTTAATGGCACATGGCCAGGACCTTCAATCATCACTTGCACATCTTTTTCCCATGCACGAAGCGTTAGCTCTCCAAGCACCTTTAGCTCGCTAAGCTGCGCCTCATCTGTCGCATCAAAAAGACATCCTGGGCGAAGTCCATCACCAAGTGAGAGCGAGACATTATATCTTGCGCAAATTTCTAAAATTTCATCAAAAATTTCATAAAATGGATTTTGCTTATTTAGCTTTGACATATAGCTTGCACTTAAACTACCACCACGGCTTACTATGCCCATTTTTCGCTTTTTGACAAGCGGCAAAAACTCACGCAAAAAGCCAGCGTGTATCGTAAAGTAACTAACTCCTTGCTTTGCTTGTTTTTCAAGTATCTCTAAAATGAGCTCATTTGTGATATTGGTAACCTCTTTTGCCACTTTTAAAATTTCATACATAGGCACTGTGCCAACTGGCACGCTTGAATGCTCAATGATTGCACTTCTAATAGCGTCCAAATCGCCGTCCGTACTTAGATCCATAACCGTATCAGCGCCAAATTCTAAGCAAATTTCAAGCTTTCTAAGCTCAGCGCAAATGTCGCTGCTTAAGCTTGAATTGCCGATATTTGCATTGACCTTTGTCTTTAGCTTCCGCCCTATGCCCATTGGCTTTAAATTTTTATGATTTATATTTGCTGGTATGATGATGCTACCTTTTGCAACCTCATCCATCACTAAATTTTCACTAAGCCCTTCGATCCTTGCCACATAGCTCATCTCTTGCGTTATCTCGCCGCGCCTAGCATAATACATCTGCGTCTTATCTCTCATATAAGGCCTTTTTTGATTTTTAAAAACCTCATTTTAGTCCTTTTTTGATTTAAACTAACTAAATAAGCTTTTAAAAATTTACTTTTTAAAAAGAAATTTTGAAGTTTTGAGATGTATAATTCTGTAACAATTTTCAAAGGAGTTATCTTGCTTGATATATCACTTATAATGCTTGGAGCAGGAAATTCTAGCCGTTTTGAGCTACCAGTAAAGAAGCAATGGCTTCGAATAGGAAGCGATCCACTTTGGCTATTTGCTACTAAAAATTTGAGTAACTTTTACACATTTAAAGAGATCATTGTCGTTAGCAAAGAGTGCAAATATATGTCAAAATTTGCTTCAAATTATAAATTTGTTGATGGTGGTGAGACTAGACAAGATAGCCTAAAAAACGCGCTTGAATTAGTAAATAGCGAATTTGTCTTAGTTAGCGATATCGCTCGCCCTTGTATCTCAAGCGAGCTTTTTCACAAAATTATAGAAGCAGCGAGTCAAGCTGATTGTGTAGTTCCAGCGCTAAAGATCGCAGACACCGCTTATCTTGGCGAAAATGTGGTTGATAGAGATAAGGTAAAGCTTATCCAAACACCACAACTCTCTCGTACAGCACTTCTTAAAAAAGCTCTCAATAGCGGTGAAATTTACACAGATGATAGCTCGGCTATGAGAGCCATTGGCGCAAGCGTTTGGCAAATTTTAGGTGATGAGATGGCAAGAAAGATCACTTACAAAGAGGATCTTGCCAAAATTTCTGCTTTAAAAGAGCCCGAAAATGAAGTCTTTGTGGGAAACGGCTTTGATGTGCATGAGTTTGAAAAAGGTCGTCCTTTGATTCTTTGTGGCGAGAAGATCGACTATGAGTTTGGACTAAAGGCTCACAGCGACGGCGACGTGGCACTTCATGCGCTAACTGACGCTATCTTGGGGGCTGCTGGGCTTGGCGATATAGGTGAGCTTTTCCCCGATACGGACGCTAAATTTAAAGATATTAGCTCTATTTATTTGCTGCAAGAAGCCTACAAAAGGGTGCAAAGTGTGGGCTTTGTGCTAACAAACGCTGATATCACGGTAATGGCACAAAAACCAAAAATTTCAAAACTAAAGTCAAAAATGGAGGCAAATATCGCAAAAGCTCTAAATTTAAGCCAAAGCCGCATAAATGTAAAAGCGACGACTACTGAAGGACTTGGCTTTGTCGGCAGATGCGAGGGGATCGCCGTTATGGCAAGTGCTAGCCTTAAATTTTATAACTGGACACAAATATGAAAATTTTAATAGTAGAAAATGAAATTTACCTAGCTGGCTCGATGGCTAGTAAACTAGCTGATTTTGGCTACGACTGCGAGATCGCTAAAAGCGTAAAAGAGGCATTGAAGTTTGAAAATTTTGATGTAGTGTTACTTTCTACCACACTTCCAGGGCAGGATTTTTACCCTGTTATCGAAAAATTTAAAAGCTCTATCATCATCTTACTAATCGCTTATATTAATAGCGACACTGTGCTAAAACCGATTCAGGCAGGTGCGGTTGATTACATCCAAAAGCCATTTATGATAGAAGAGCTAGTTAGAAAGATAAAGCATTTTGAGGAATTTAGAAATTTCAAAAACGAGATCAAAAACTATGAAAGCTACGTAAATTATGCTTTAAAAGAGTACGAAATTTCTAGCTTTGAGGCAAAAAAAATAAAATTTCCATTGCTTTTAAAATCAAGCAAAAGCGGATATAGCGATAAATTTATATTTAGCTACGTAAAAGCTTGCAAATTACCATTTTTATTTTTAGGCAAAGCCTGTTTCTCTGAGCTTGAAAAGGCATTAGCTAAAAATGGTGATGAGCTAATCTATATGACAAATTTAGAGGAGCTAAAACAAGAAGAAAAAGAGAAAATTTTAGAAATTTGCAAAAAGAAAAAGGTCGCGATCTCAACTAGCGACTTTACGCAAAAAGCACCATTTGACGAGCTTGAACTTTCAGGACGCGATAAAAATTTCAATATCGATGAGATCGTTACGATCGATGAATACATAAAGTACATAATCGTTAATTATCAAGATAAATTCCCTGATACAGAACTTAGCAAAAAGCTTGGAATTTCTAGAAAATCACTTTGGGAAAAGAGAAAGAAATATGACGTCAGCAAGAAAAAATAGTGAAATTTCAATCAATACCGAAGTTTTCGGTGCTTTGGAGCTAATAAAAAATAAAATTCTCTCAGATTACGACTCGCTTATGGATGATGAACAGATAAAAGAGGTGAGCAAAAAAGGCTATTTTAATGGCGAGCCGATGCCGTATTCTTTTGGATTTGCTCCATTTGGTGAGCTAAATCAAAATATTACTAGCAAGCTTGCTCCTGGACAAAAGGTAAATCTAAGTCTTGATGGTAAGATCGTTGGACACATTAATGTTGCTAAAGTCTTTAAATTTGACGAGAATATGAGGGCTAAAAATATATTTTTAGCAAATGAAGCCAGCAATGATAAAGAGCTAAATTTAGGCAAATACGGCATTAGTGGCGAATTTGAGCTTTATGATGAAAGTATGCAAATAAGCAAAAATGCACTAAATGATCTAATAAAAGAAGATAGCGCTAAAAAGATAACGGCGGTCTTTTTAACGGCTGATCCATTTAATAGAGCTCACGAGCGCCTTGTTAGAATGACTATTGATAAGGCTGATTTAGTAATCATTTTTCTAATACGAACACGCGAAGAAAAACACGTTGATTACGAGATTAGAAAGCAAGTGCTAGATTATTTTATACAAAATTATTTGCCGACAAAAAAGGTCTTTGTCTTTGCTCTAAAAAATACGACTCTTTTTAGCTCACACGCAAACCCAACACTTGAGTGTATCGCTGCTTCAAGATTTGGGGCAAATAAACTAGTCATTGGACAAAACCACTCAGGAATTGGAATGTTTTTTGATCACAATGAAGCTCATACGATTCTTGATATTTATAAAAACGACCTAAATTTAGAGGTAATCGTGCTGCCAGAGCTAGTTTATTGCAACAAATGTAAGACGCTAGTTAGTACCAAAAGTTGCCCACACGGACAACACCATCAAATCAAATATCACCCAGATGTTATCAAAGAGCTGCTATTTAACGGCATTATGCCTCCAGCTATTCTTGTGAGGCCAGAAATTTCTGCACTGGTTTTAAGCAAACTCTTTACAAATCGCTTCAAAGACGTGCAAAAGCTTTGCGATGACCTTTTTGTAAATTCAGGACTGCTTGAAAACAAAACTGACCGCGACTTTTACGAGGAGCTCATGAAGCTCTACCAGACATCATCACTCACTTAAGGAAATTTATGCAAAAGCTATTTTTGACATTTTTTGGATTTGGACTTTTACCAAAGGCACCTGGCACTTGGGGCTCGGTAGCTGGAGCTGTGGCAGCTTATTTTGTATTATATTTTTTCTCATCTACCACACTTTTACTAGCTAGCATTTTGTTATTTTTGGTGAGCATTAGCGTTATTGATGATTTTGAAAAAAAGGTAAATTCTCACGATGAAAGTTTTATCGTTATAGACGAAGTTGCTGGCGTTTGGCTTGCTATCGCCATTAGCGGAGCGACGATCTCACAGCTAGTTCTCTCACTCGTGATTTTTAGAGTGCTTGATATCAAAAAGCCTTCTATAATAGGCAGGATCGATCGCAATGTAAAAGGTGGCCTTGGCGTAATGGGCGATGATATGGTAGCTGGCTTTTTTGCCGGAATAATTAGCGCAATAATATACGGGGCTGCTATAAAATTTGGCATAACTTTGCCGTAAAAATATAGATTTTTGGCAAAGTTATATAGGCTTAAATATCTTTTATATAAATTTTAAGCAAGTCCTAGCTCATTTAAAACAGAACTTAGATTAACCGAGTTGCTATTCTTACTATTAAGATTTTTTTGCTTCTCTAGCAGAGCTTGATTAGCAAGTGCTACATTTAGCTCTTTGCGATAATCACTTAAAATTTTATCCATTATTTTAAGCAACTCATTTTTTTGATCCTGTGTTTTTGCGGGATCATCTATGCCTAGAAGTTCTGTTAGCTCCTTTTTCTTTTGGGCTATTTTCTCTTCTATCTTGTTAGAATTTAGCTCACTTATAAAACCAACTGCACCGATTTCAGTAAGCCTTTTTTTAAACTGTTCAATCTTATCTGAAATTTTTGCATCGCTTGCGATTTTATCCATAGCAAGGTTTAAAATTTCATCAAAACTATTTTTTTTATCTTTAGTTTTGCTTGAGCCTGATTGCAATAAATAATCGATTATGTCGTTATTTTGTACCTTCATATATCTCCTTTTACTGTATTGAGATATATTTCATAAGCAAGATTTATTCCTAAAAGTTAATCTCTTTGGCTGTTTTTGCTTTTTGTAAGATAAAACTAGCAAACTCATCACTAAAATTTGGGCACCAAACAACCTTGTAGAAGCTAAAATTTAGCTCTTTTGCGATCTTTGCATACTCAATAACTAGCTCAAAAATAGTCTCAGAGTTATCAATACAAAAAGAGAGTGGATAGATAAGAGCCTTTTTACTCTTACACTTTGCCAAAATTTCATTTAGTGAGGGCTCTAGCCATTTTACAGGCCCAAGACGCGATTGGTAGGCTAAATTTATCTCTTTGAAGTTTAATCCGCTATCTTTTATCATTTTGCTTAGAATTTGCACATGCTCATTTATATGTTTTTCGTAGACATCGCCTTTATCAATAATTTTTTGAGGCAACGAATGAGCTGAAAAGATAAGCTCCACATCGCTTACATCTATATTATTTATGGCTTCATTTATGTGCGAGATTATGATTTTATTATAAATTTCATCATCATAAAATGGCCCGCAAAGCAAAATTTTAGCCTTTATCTCTAGCTCATCTTTTGCTTTTTTAAAATCATCTAAACTTGAAGTTATCGTAGTTTGTGAATGATGAGGATAAAGTGGCAAAAGCACTATCTCATCAAAATTTTCGTATTTTTTAAGCACATCTTTTACAAATGGTGAAGTATAGTTCATCGCAAAATCAACTGCATCAAACTCATTTTGTAAGCTTGAAATTTTATCGCAAAGCTTAGCTGTAAGCTCGCAAATAGGCGATTTGCCACCTATTTGTTCGTAGTTATGCTTAGCCGTTTTTAGCCTACCTTTTGTGATCATAAAAGCTACAAATTTTCTTAAAAATTTATTCTTTATACCCAAAATATAAGGGTCATTAAACATATTTTTTAGAAAAATTTCTACATCAGCAAGGCTATTTGCCCCACCCATATTTAAAAGCAAAAGTGCCTTTTTCATCAAAACAACTCCTTAATTTTTATCGCATCATCAATGTTTGAAAGTTCGATGTTTTCGCCGCTTTGACAAAGGTCATAAAAGGCATCATATTGGGCTTTTATTTCATTGTTTAAAGGATCGGTTTTTAAATTCATCTGACCATTTTCATTTACCCTGTGAAGTTTGTAATCGATAAGATCGCCAAAATAAACACCTTCTTTGGCATTTACTTCTATTTTGAAACGTTCTAATGAACCACAAAACGAATCGGTAATATTTACTAAAATTTGATTTTTCATTTTAATGTTAATTCCAACATTATCGCATATTTTAGTATTGGTTTTATTTGCCTGAGTATAAAAAAAGCTGCAAATTTCACTATCCACTAAATTTTTCGCAAGGTCTATATCGCAAAGCGAAAGTTCGTTTATAATATTTCCTTCACAAAGTGGTTTAAAATGCGCAATTGAAATGCTATAAATTTCTTCTTCTTTTAAAAGCGCCTTTTTTAGCGAAACAATAGTTGGATTAAAACGTTCATCAACACCAGTACAAACTCTTACTTTATTTACAACTGAGGCATATTTTATCTCTTTTAGCTCGCTTACACTTTTAAATATTGGCCTTGAAATCAAGATATTTTGGCAATATTTTGCACACTGACAAAAGGCCTCTACGATCTCATGTTGAGGCAAACAAAGTACAACAGCTTGTGGCTGGGCTACTTCTATAAATTTCTTAAACTCATCAAAAAACGGAGCTCTGCAAGCATCATCTCTATTTTCTTTATCAAAAACTCCACAAACTTCAAATTTGTCAGAACGCCTCAGCTCCATATAGTGCCGCTTGCCAACCAGATTGTATCCAACAATGCCAATTTTGAGTTTCACTAAAGACCTTTTAGTTATAAATTTTTAGGCTATTTTAATTGCAAATCGCTTTTAAACAAATAAATTTATAAAATATATTAAGCAAAAATTAATTTTGTATTTTTTTATAAATTTACAAACGATTTTTAGCTAAAATCGAGCAAAATTTAAAACTAACGAGGATAAAAATGCAAAATTTAGATATAAGAAAGGCATATCTTGATTTTTTTAAATCAAAAGGTCATGAAGTCGTAGCTTCAGCGCCACTCGTGCCAAACGATGCAACACTACTTTTCACAAACGCTGGCATGGTGCCATTTAAGAGCATTTTCACAGGCGAAGTGCCACGCCCAACACCACCTATCCGCACTAGCTGTCAGACCTGCATAAGAGCTGGTGGTAAGCATAACGACCTTGATAATGTCGGCTACACAGCGCGCCACCACACATTTTTTGAGATGCTAGGAAATTTTAGTTTTGGCGAATACTTCAAAAAAGAAGCGATCGCTTATGCTTGGGAATTTGTAACAGAAGTACTAAAACTACCAAAAGACAAACTTTATGTAACCGTTCATGAAAGCGACGATGAGGCGTTTGAAATTTGGAGCACTCACATCGCAAAAGAGAGAATTTACCGCTTTGGCGATCATGATAACTTCTGGCAAATGGGCGATACTGGACCATGCGGCCCTTGCAGTGAAATTTTTTACGATCAAGGTGCTGAGCACTTTAACACGCCTGAGGACTACATGGGCGGCGACGGCGATAGATTTTTGGAGATCTGGAATCTTGTTTTCATGCAGTATGAAAGAAGCGCCGATGGCAAACTAAGCCCATTACCAAAGCCAAGCATTGATACTGGCATGGGACTTGAGCGCGTTACTGCTATCTTGCAAGGTAAATTTAGCAACTACGACAGCACACTTTTTATGCCACTAATTAGCGAAGTAGCAAAGCTTTGTGGCAAACCATACATCTATGAAAGTGGCGCTAGCTACCGCGTCATAAGCGATCACATCCGTTCAGTCACATTTTTGCTAGCTCAGGGCACTACATTTGACAAAGAAGGCCGTGGCTACGTGCTTCGCCGTATCTTACGCCGTGCGATCCGTCATGGATACTTGCTAGGCATAAAAGAGCCATTTATGTATAAGCTTGTTGATAAAGTTTGCGAGCTTATGGGCGGACACTACACCTATCTAAACGATAAAAAAGCGGCTGTAAAAGAGCAGATAAAGCTTGAAGAAGAGAGATTTTTGGCGACTATTGCTAGCGGTTTGGAGCTATTTGAGAGCGAGCTTAAAAATACAAAAGAAATTTTTAGCGGAGAGGCTGCGTTTAAGCTTTATGACACATTTGGCTTCCCACTTGACCTAACAGCTGATATGCTTAGAGAAAAAGGCTTAAAGGTCGATGAGGCAAGGTTTGATGAGCTTATGAGCGAGCAAAAGGCACGTGCAAAAGCTGCTTGGAAAGGCAGTGGCGATAAGAGTGCAAAGGGCGATTTTAAAGAGCTACTTGAGAAATTTGGCGAGAATAAATTTATAGGCTATGAAGAGCTTAAGAGCAAAAGCAAAATTTTAGCCCTACTTGATGAAGAATTTAAAAATGTAGATAGCTTAGATGCTGGCAAAGAGGGCTGGGTGATGTTTGATGTCACTCCATTTTACGCTCAAAGTGGCGGCCAGTGCGGTGATAGCGGTAAGATAGTAGGCAAAGCAAATGTGCTTGATACGCAAAAATTTCATGGACTAAATTTATCTTTAGTAAAAACTAATGCAGCGCTAAAAGTTGGCGATGAAGTAGAGCTTGAAGTTGGCAGTGATAGAGCCCAGATCGCACGTCACCACAGCGCCACACACTTACTTCATGCAGCCCTTAGAAACGTGCTTGGCACGCATATCGCTCAAGCTGGCTCAAGTGTGGAAGCGGATAAGTTAAGGTTTGACTTCTCTCATCCAAAAGCACTAAGTAGCGAAGAACTTTCAAAGATTGAAAATTTAGTAAATGAGTGGATACTAAATGGTGCTAACTCAAAAACAGAACTTATGAAACTTGAAGATGCTAAAAATAGTGGAGCTATCGCACTATTTAATGAAAAATACGCTAATAATGTAAGAGTCGTTAGCTTTGGTAATGTCAGCAAAGAGCTTTGCGGTGGCACACACGTAAAAAATATAGATGAGATAGGATCATTTTTCATCACAAAAGAGAGTGGCGTAAGTGCTGGCGTTAGGCGTGTAGAGGCCGTTTGCTCAAGAGCTGCGCTAAATTTAGTAAAGTCATTTAGAGCCGAGCTTGACGAGCTAAAAGATGAGCTAAAAAGTACCGAGCCACTAAATGCGGTCAAAAAGCTAAAAAATGAATTAAGAGTTTTAAAAGACAAACTAAAAAATGCTAAAAATTCTCATGAGCTAGTCTATTTAGATATAAATAAAACCAAACTTTGCGTTACAAGCGTAGATGGTGGAGATATAAAAACCTTGATAGATGAGTTTAAAAATGAGTATGAAAGTGCTGCTATTTTGCTAATCCAAGCCGATGAGAGTGGCAAAATTTCTCTTGCAGCTGGCGTTAAAAATGCTCCTTTAAAAGCTGGTGCTTGGGTAAAATTTGCAGCACAAATTCTAGGCGGCAATGGAGGTGGTAAAGATGACTTTGCAACAGCCGGTGGCAAAGATGCATCAATGATAGAAGATGCGATAAAAGATTCACTTGAGTACGCAAGGCAAGCCTTAGAAAAATGAGTCATTACGATATAGCTTTTATAAAATTTGACCAAGTAGTACTATTTTTGCATGTATGCTTTGTAGCTCTTTTTGTGGGGCTACAAGCCGGTCTTGTGCTTGTTGGAAGTTACTTTATAAAAAATAAATTTGAAGACAAGGAACGCTATCACATCTTACTTCACATTATAAGACGCTTTGGCATTGTGATTTTCATACTAATCCTTTGCGTGATAGCGACAAGTGTGGTTATAATTTTTGGATTTTATGATGCAAATTTGACAAATCCTATGGCAAGTGCGATGGTAGCAACAAAATGTGCAATAGAACTATTTTTGTTATTAAATTTAAGCTATATATTTTATAGATACAAAAAGGCCTTAAAAGCACTAAGATCGCATGAAATGATCGAGCTAAACGAGAGTTTGATCGTTATAATTTATTACTTCACACCATTAAATTTATTAGCTTCGCTAGCAGCTATTTATCTTGGTATAAGCTATAAGGTATTTTTATGATAACGCTCGCTTCAAGCTCGCCAACAAGGGCAAATTTATTAAAAGATGCTGGTATAAATTTCACTCAAATTTCTTTCCAGTTTGACGAGAGCAAGGTAGAAAAAAACGTAAAACCTGAAATTTATGTCCAAAGTGTCGTAAAAGCCAAAAAAGAGCAATTTTTAAAAGAAAACATGGGTCTTAAAAATTTACTCTTTGTAGATAGCTGCGTGGCGTGTGGAGATAAAATTTTAGGTAAAGCAAAGGATGAAAAAGAAGCGATTGCTATGCTAAATTTGCAAAGCGGCAACGAATGCAGCGTCTATACGGCGATGATATTTTTAGGCGAATTTGAGCTTATAAACATAAGTAGGACTACGTATAAATTTAAAAAATTTGACGAGCATGACCTTAATGAATACATAAAAAATAATGAGTGGCAAGGCAAGGCTGGAGCCATGACGATAGAAAATTTTAATAAAAAATATATCATCTCCCAACACGGTGAAACCAGCACGGCCATGGGGCTAAATTTAAAAATATTAAAGGCATTTTTATGAAATATATCTTGGCATTTATCTTTATAGTTGCCATTTCGCTTGGCGGAGCATTTTTATATTTTTATTCACAAGTTAGATTTGATGCTTACGCTATCATCGACTACAAACCAAAGCTTACAACGCAAATTTTTGATAGAAACAACGAACTCATCGCAAATATCTTTGAAGAAAATAGAATTTACGTAAAATATAACGACATCCCGCCGCGTGTCATCGAAGCGCTCGTAGCTATCGAGGATACGAGCTACTTTGAGCATGGTGGTATAAACGTAGAAGCTATGGCAAGAGCTGCCATAAAAGATATTAAAGCTAGAAAGCTGGTCGAGGGAGCTTCAACACTAACACAACAGCTTATTAAAAATTTGGCTCTAAGCCGTGAGAAGAAATTTACAAGAAAGATAAAAGAGATCGTGCTTGCCATGAAGCTTGAAAGCGAGCTTAGCAAAGAAGATATCATCGAAAGATACCTAAATCACGTATATTTTGGGCATGGCTACTACGGCATCAAAACAGCTGCGGAGGGCTACTTTAGAAAAGAGCTAAATGAGCTAAGCATAAAAGAGATAGCGATGCTAGTTGGCATGCCAAAAGCGCCAAGCACCTATGATCCTACAAAGCACCTAGACCTCTCGCTTAGCCGCGCAAACAGGGTTCTTGAGAGGATGTATAGTATCGGCTGGATAAACGAGGACGAGTACCGAAAGGGCGTGCTTGAAGAGCCAGCAGTCTTTGACGATACACTCACAAGAAATAAAGCTCCTTACGTGGTCGATGAGATCATAAAAGAGGCTTCAAAGAAATTTGACGATATAAAAACTGGCGGCTACAAGATACAAAGCACAGTCGATCTAAATGTGCAAAAGATCGCTCAGGACGCTCTTGTCTATGGCTACAATGAAATTTTAAAAAGAGATAAAAAGGCAAATCCAGAGATGCTAAATGGCGCTATCGTCGTCACTCATCCACAAAGCGGACAAATTTTGGCACTAATTGGCGGTATTGACTACGCAAAAAGCAGTTATAACCGTGCCACTCAAAGCAAGCGCCAGCCAGGATCAAGCATTAAGCCATTTATCTATCAAATAGCCCTTGATAGCGGTTACTCTGTCGTCTCTCAAGTAGCTGATATCGCTAGGACGTTTGACATGGGCAATGGCAAAGAATGGACGCCAAAGAACTATAGCGGCGGCTTTCAAGGCTACATCACGATAAAATCAGCCTTAACCCAGTCTCGCAACCTCGCAACCATAAATTTACTAAACGATCTTGGTCTTAGCTCGGTTCGCAAACAGCTTACAGATATGGGCTTTAACGACATCCCTGAAAATTTATCAATCGCACTTGGTAGCTTTGGAATTTCGCCACTTGACTTTGCAAAATTTTACTCGATGTTTCCAAACGATGGCGAAGTGGTTGAGCCTACGCTCATTAAGCATATAGAAAATAGCTTTGGCGCGTCGATGGACTATGAGCCTCAAAAGAAGCAGGTACTAAAACCTGAGCAGGCATTTTTGATGACTACCTTGCTTCAAAACGTCGTAAACAACGGCACCGGACGCAACGCAAAGGTAAATGGCATCCAGATCGCTGGCAAAACTGGCACGTCGAACAACAGCATCGATGCTTGGTTTTGCGGCTATTCGCCTGATATCGAGGCCATCATCTGGTACGGAAACGACGATAACAGCCCTATGAAAAAGGTCGAGGGTGGTAGCAGGACAGCTGCACCTGTCTTTAAGAAATTTATGGAGGGCTACATTAAGCTCTACCCTACCCTAAGACGTGCATTTGAGCAGCCTGATGGCGTCTATAAAGGATACTATAACGGCGCTGATGAGTACTACACAAACGACTCGCCGTTGCCGCAAAATACACCAACAAATGACATCATTCAAGATCAAGAAAACGATGGATTATTATTTTAGGAAGATAAGATGTGGATTAAAATTTTACTTTGTTTGGTAGTTGCAAGTATTGCATATGGCGCTAATCTAAATACAGCCAGCAAAAATGAGTTAATGGGGCTTGGGCTAAGTAAAGGCCAAGCATTAAACATCATAAAATACAGAAAAGCCCACAAATTTAAAAGCATCGATGAGCTTGAAAAAGTCCAAGGTATTGGTTTTAACGATATGCAAAAAGTTAAAGAAAAACTTAGCATAAAAGAGAATGCGAAAGTCAAAAAAACTGAAGCAAAAAACTCCAAAGGCAAGAAAAAATAATCTTATTTTTATTTTAAATTTCTAGCCATTTACATTTGAGTCCTATTATTATGGCTTTTTACAAAGGCTGAAAAGATGCTAAATATTAATAAATTTAAAAGTATCAGTTTTTTAAAGTTTCTGACTTTATTTACTGCTTACATATTTTTTATAAATTATATATTTTTATACAAAGGCGTTCTTTCAGGCTTTCTACAAAATAATCAACTTTCTTTTTCTATATTCTTTTTTCTTATATTTGCAATTGTCTTTATCTTAGTTTTCGCTAGTATTTTTTGCATCTTATTTGTACCTTTTTTACTAAAGCCAATTACAATTATTTTGATTTTAGCAAGTGGCATATCTGCTTACTTTATGCAAGCATATGGTGTTATTATAGATAAAGATATGTTATTAAACGTCCTACACACCGATACCAAAGAAGCCTTTAGTTACTTTAGCACAGGTTTAGTTTTTTGGATAATTATTACAACCATCTTACCTTGCGTATATGTAGCATTTGTAAAGATTAACTATGGTAGTTTCAAAAATGAGCTTAAATCAAGAGCAAAAATTATCTCATTTTCTATAGTTGCGATAGCTATCATATTTTCATTAACGTCTAAAATTTTTATACCATTTTTTAGAGAACACTCGAATTTAAGAACCGCATTGCTCCCATACTATCCCATCTATTCAGCTGTAAAATTAGTAAAATCGATCACACAAAAACCACTACCTTTTACCTATGTAGCAGATGATGCGGTACTAGCTGATAATAAAAATAAAATTTTAGTTTTGATAGTTGGCGAGACGCAAAGAAGCAGAAACTACTCACTAAATGGCTACGCTAAAAACGATACAAATAAATTTACTAAACAAAAAGATGTGGTAAGTTTTACGAATTTCTACTCATGTGGAACCGCAACAGAAACTAGTGTGCCTTGCCTATTTTCAGACTTAAAGCGAGAAAATTTTAGCAACCGCGAAGCAAAAGCTCGTGAAAATTTAGTTGATATCATCAATAAACTTGGCATAAAAACATACTTTTTTGGCAACAATAGCGGCGGTTGCAAGGGCGTTTGCGACAATCTCGATCAAAACCATACTTCAGATCATCGAGCAGAAGGCTTTGACGAAGTGATATTTGATGAGGCCAAAAAGGTCATCGAAGATGCAAATTCCACTACCCTTATCGTGCTACACCTGCAAGGCTCGCATGGCCCTATCTACTACAAAGGCTACCCAAGCAAATTTAAAGAATTTACCCCAACGTGCGATACTGCGGAGCTAAATAAATGCACGCCAGAAGAGATAGCAAACACCTACGACAACACCATTTTATATGAGGACTATCTACAAAGTGAGCTGATAAACGCCCTTGAAGCAAGAAAAGATAAATTTGAAGTCACCATGTTCTTTTTCTCAGATCACGGAGAGAGCCTAGGCGAAAATGGCATATATTTACATGGTCTGCCTTATTCCATCGCTCCAGATGAGCAAAAACACATCCCAGCCATAGTCTTTTCAAGCGATAGCGAACTTTTGAAAAGGCTAAAAACTAGGAGAGATGAAAGTCTTTCGCATGATTTTATATTTAGCTCAGTTCTTGGATATTTTGTGGTAAAAACTAAGGTTTATGAACCAGAATTTGATATCTTTAGGAAGTAAATTTAAAGCCAGCCAAGGCAAAAGCCTGAAGCTGGCGTAAATTTAAAAGCTGATCTCTTTTATATCAGCTACTTTTAGTATCTCGCTATAAATTTGACCGATGATCGCAATGCGGTTATTTCTTATCTTGTCATCTTCAACATTTATCATAACTTTATCAAAGAACTCATCGATCTGTGGTTTTAGAGCAAATAGTGCTTTTAGCCTTGGCTCGTATGCCAAGCTCTTATCAACCGCTTTAAATGCGTCATTTAGGGCTTTTTCAGCGTCTATCTCAAAGAGGCTCTCATCGACCTTGCTAAATTTATCATCTTTTATGATGTTTGCAAGGCGCTTAAATGTCGAGAAATTCTCCCTAAAACTTGGCTCACTTGAAATTTTAGCAAGTGCAGTGATCATCTTTGTAAGCTCCAATATATCCTTTTCACCACTTTTTATGCACGCTTTTACGATAGAAGCGTTTACGTCAAAGAAGGTGTAGAGCCTATCAAGGATGAAATTTATAAGCACTTCAACGTCAAATTTCTTGTAGTCTTTTGCGATATCTTCTAAAATTTCTTTTACGTTAAATTTCAAATTATGCGCCAAAACGATCTTTATCACGCCATTTGCCGCACGCCTTAGAGCGTATGGGTCTTTGGTGCCACTTGGAATTTTACCGATGCTAAAGAGCCCCATTAAAGTATCAAGCTTATTTGAAAGCGCCACAACCGAGCTAAAGACCTTGCTTGGGCACTCAGCCTCCTCGCCATCTGGCAAATACTGCTCTTTTATGGCTAGAACGACGTTTTCATCTTCTTTTTTAGCCTTTGCGTAGTAAGCGCCCATGATGCCTTGAAGCTCGGTAAACTCATAAACCATCTGTGTTGTAAGGTCGGCCTTACTTAACATCACAGCTCGCTCAAGCTTAGCCCAATACTCGCCAGCTTCTTTTTTGAGTAGTCCATCGTAGTTGCTGGCTAGTTTTTTAGCCACTTGTAGCTCTCTAAGCTCTTTTTCGTAGATACTTCCAAGCTCTTTTAGGTAAGTTATATTTTTTAGTTTTTCTGGGCCAAATTCGTGCGCTAGGTCGCTTTGCCAAAAGAACATCGCATCACTTAGCCTTGCTCTTAGCACCTTTTCGTTGCCTTTGATGATGAGTGAGTAGTCCTGGGTGATGGCGTTACTAACAACCACAAAGCCATTTGCCAGTTTGCCACCTTTAAAGACTGGGAAGTAGCGCTGATTTTCCTTCATTGAAGTGATGATGACCTCACTTGGCACCTCCAAAAATTCCTCTTCAAACGAGCCAAGAAGTGCTGTTGGATACTCGGTGATCGCCACAACTTCAGCTAACAAGTCTTTATCGATCTCGATCTTTAGTCCGCTTTTTTGGCTGATCTTTTCAAATTCATCAAGGATTATTTTTTCTCTCTCATCCGCCTCAAGCACGATACCACGCTTCTTTGAATCTTCAAAATACTCTTTTATGTTTGAAATTTTTATCTTGTCATAGCTAATGCTTCTATGTGGATAGGTTGAATCACCGCTCTCTACTCCAAATTTATTAAATTTTATGACTTCATCGCCAAGTAAACACAAAAACGATCTTATCGGGCGAATAAACTCAAACTCGCCGTTGCCCCAGCGCATAGACTTGCCAAAGTTAAGACTCTTTAAAAACTCTTCAACCATCTCACCCATTATCCTAGCAACCGGCTCGCCTTTTACCTCTTTTTCGTAGTAGAGCACCTCTTTGCCGTCTATCTCTTTAAATTTAAGCTCACTCTCGTCTATGCCGCATTTATTTGCAAAGCTAAGTGCTGCCTTTGTAAAAGCTCCGTCTTTTAGCGCAACTTGCTTTGGCGCACCAATAAAGCTAGCTATGCTATCAGGCTGAGATTGTGGAAATCTCTCATGGAAAAAGACCAAACGACGCGGCGTATAATAAAATTTAAAAGGACTTACAAGATTATATTTTTCAAGTACAGCCTGCCATTTAGCATTGATATTTGGCAGCTCCCTTAAAAACGGTATCGCTGGAAGCTCCTCAACTCCAATTTCTAATAATAACTCTTTCATATTTCACTCTTTTTATTAAAATTTTCTCTTTTTTCTCTTACCATCTTTCTTACTCTCTCCTTCTCTTGCGACTGCAAAATGACGCCTCTTATCATAAAAATAAGAAATAAAACAAACGCCGTAATCATAAAAATATCTAAAATTTGCACTCTCTACTCCACAACGATTTGGTTTTCTCTCTTGTAAATTTTAACTCTCGCGTTTTCAAAACTATACTCGCCATCTTTTAGCTTTTTCTTGCTATAAACCCTGATCTTACCATATGGTGTATGCAGGTAACCTCTCTCAAGCCTGCCCGAAATTTTAGCAAAGACATCGCCACTTCTAGCTTCGCTTAATTGCGATGCATCTAGTAAATTTTCGCTAATATCTTTTATGCCATGCTCATTTATGATCTCATAAGAGCTAACTTCAAGCGCATCTTTATAAATTTTCATTCGACTTACTAAAACATCTAGCTCTTCGCCTACAGTAACGCTATTTTTAGGATCATAGACATAAATTCCGCGGTGATTTTTCGAGATAATAAAGCCATGCTTATCTTTTAAGATAACAACCGCTTTTTCAATCACGACTGGCACAGCTTCTGGATGATCAAAAAGCGTATCCACATCAGCCGTCTTATAGCTTTGTTCGCTTATTTTTTTATTGGCTTTATTCTCATCTTTTTTAAAAATTTTACTCACAAAGCCTTTTTTTACTGGGCTTGGATCAGTTGAAATTTTAAACTTTAATGCAAAGTGATCTGAGTAAAAGTCGCTCTTTGCAAAGCCTTTTTCATCGACTGCAAAGCTTGGTTTAAAGACTTCAAAACTGCCACTAACATAGCTTAGATCGCCATTTTCCATAAAGCTAGGTGAAAGCAAAACATGATCGATCGCTCTTTTTTTGCCATGTACTGCGTGAGAATATCTATCTTTTGGCTCAAGCTCTTTATAAAGATCATAAAAATTTCTCGTTACAATGATGTCATTTAGGATGGATTTTTGTCCAAAGGGCGAGTTAAAATCACCCAAAATAATTGCATTTTTCTCTTTACCTAGAGCTGTTCTTAACGTTTTTTCAGCCTTTTTTTGCATATTTATACCATTTCTATAAGTTGGAAAGTGATTTACAAATATGCTAAATTTCTTACCTTCCGTCTCAAAAACAACCTTTAAAATATTTCTCGTCTTTACGTTTGGAACTTTAAAAATTTCACTGCCACTTGGCTGCAACTTTGAAATAAGCCCGAGCCCAACAGGCGAATTTTTCTCCTTTGTAAAGCTTATAAATTTATACTCGCTATCACTTACCAGAGCTTTTAAAACTTGTTCATTTTCGATCTCTTGAAGTGCGATAATGTCTGCATTTAGTGCATTTATGACTTGTCTTGTCCTTTGTAGTTTCGAATCAGCCGCCTCGCAGTCCCACTTTGATACGCCTACTTTAAAATCAAGATACTCGCTACCATCATCTTTGCAATCAAATAAATTTTGCACATTATAAGTTGCAATGCTAATTTCACTCGCAAATGCCACTAAAATGGTAAAAAACAAAGCAAAAACTACTCTCAAATCTCACTCCTAAAGTCAAATTCAGCGATATTTTGCCTGATCGCCTCATAAGCGATAATGCCAGCACTCATAGCTAAATTTAAGCTCCTGCCCTCTTTTCCCATTGGTATGGTTATGGCGTTTTTAAAATTTATATCCATAAATTCTCTTGGCAGCCCAGTACTCTCGCCACCAAAAAATATAAAATCTCCTGGCTTAAACCTAGCCTCGTAGTAAAGCCTATTTGTCTTTGTGGTAGCGAAGAAAAATCTATCCTTGTGGCTTAAGTTTGCTTCTAAAAATTCTTCCAAACTATCCCAAATTTTTGGATTTAAAATTTTCCAGTAGTCAAGCCCTGCTCGTCTAACAGCCTTTTCACTCAGATCAAACACAGTGGGCTTAACGATATGCAGCTTTAAATTTGCATTAACGCACATTCTACCGATAGCTCCAGTATTTTGCGGTATCTGAGGATGAACTAAGACTATGTTAAACATAAGCTTTCTTTGCCTTAAAAGTGTTATAAACTAGCCTATTTTAGCCAAAATGGGCTTTTAAGAGTTTTAAAGACTAATCTTTTCTAGGCTTACGCTCGCTTAGATATTTTGAAATTTCAAGCTCTTGCCTACGTTTTATCTCTTTTGCAATTTCTTCGTTTTTAAAACCAGCTGATAAAATTTCTGCCACATCGACTTTCGCGTCAAATTTTGCCTCATAAATTCCAAGCTTCTTGGCACGCTCTATCCGCTCTTTATTATAAGCTCCAAGCCATGATTTTATGGGCATATTTAAAGCTATTTGCATTAGCTCTTTATCGCTTGGCATGTCCTTAAAATAAGGCTGCTTTAAGATAGAAAAGTAGCTCTTTGGCAGACGCATTTTCTCTAAAATTTCTTTTGCATTAGACTCAAATTTTCCAAAAAGTAGATACAAAAATAGCCTCTCATCATCCACAAATTCTCTAGCACTCTTAAGATCGCTTAAAAACCCATCATCTTTATAAATTTGCATACCAAAAATTTCTTTAAAAAGTCCAAGCTCAAAGAGATAGTAAGCTCCCTTTTCTAGATACTTTGCACGAAAAAATTTAATAAGCTCAGTATTTATCCTATCTCTACTTAGATGCTCTAAACTAAGGCTTTTCATAAGAGCTAGCGTCTCATCAGCTATGATAAAATCAAGCCTCGCGCTAAACTGCACTCCTCTAAGCACCCTTAGTGGATCCTCTTTAAATTTTTCACTATCAATGTGCCTTAATGTCTTTTTTGCTAAATCTTGCCTCCCGCCGTAAAAGTCTAAAATTTCTCCATTAAAGATATTCATCATCATGGCATTTATCGTGAAATCTCGCCTAAGGCTCGCTATTTTGGGATCATTAATATAGCTTACTGAAAAGTCTTTGTGTGAATTTCCAGTTTTGCTCTCGCTTCTTGGAAGCCCAATATCGTAGTTTTTGTATTTGTAGATAAAGTAGCTTTTGCCAACTCCGCTAGCGCCTATGCTAGCCATTAGCTCATTAAATTTAGTAGGCTCGATATCATAAACCTCTATGTCATAATCGTAAATTTCTCGTCCCAAGAACGCATCTCTCACGCAGCCACCCACAAGATAAACACGTGAAGTAAATGGGGCAAATAGCGATCTAAAAAAGTCTAGCTCGCTATTTTTATAAATTTCATTTTTGATTTTTATCTCATTTTTTGAGCCGTCTAATGGCTTATTTTGAGAGATTTTGGAGTCTATTTTCGATATTTGCAAGGGTAAATTCTAAAAATTTTGTCGTTAGCTCAAGCCTTGAAGCGAGATCTTGCTCACCAGTTTGTTTAAGCCCTTCAAAAAGCACTTCTATGCGTTCAGCAAGGTTTGCTAAGAAAATTTTCTCTTCACTCACCTCTCTATTTTTTATTGGACTTACTGGCTCCTCTTTTACCTCAAATGCTTGCTCATTTTGTAAATTTGTCTCAACTTTTAGCTCATTATTTAGCGCATTTTCATTATTCTCTATGGCCAAAAGCTCTTTTTTTAAATTTTCTCTCTCAAGCTCTTCTTGCTTTTTATTTTGCAGTGCTTCTATTTTTTCAAGCTCAGCGCTAACCTCACTGATTGCCATTCTAGCGATATCATCAAGCTTCATAATCTTATCAACCACCTTTTAAATTCATTTATCTCTTCATCACTTTTCATCGCTATAAAAAACTCTTTCATCTGCTCGTTTTTTATCGCTCGCTCTTTGCGAAGTCCGCTCAGGCGGTTTATCGCGCTAAGTGCATCTTTGTTTGACGGATCTTGCTTTAAGATATTTTTATAAATTTCAAGTGCATCATCTTTTAGCCCCTGAGCTTCGTAGATCAGTGCTTCAGTGATTGTGTTTTTCATTTTTTGATAAATCCTGTGATAACATCGCCTATCTCGCTAGTTGAGCAAATTTCAACTGCGTTAAAAGCAGCGATATCTTTTGTTCTATAGCCTTTTGCAAGTGCCTCTTTCACTGCATTTTCTATCGCATCTGCGGCTTCATTTTCACTAAATGCGTATCTTAGCATCATCGCTGCACTTAAAATTGTTGCGATTGGATTTGCTATGCCCTGCCCTGCGATATCTGGAGCTGAGCCGTGTATTGGTTCATAAATTCCCACTTTGCCACCCATGCTAGCGCTTGGCAAAAGTCCTATCGAGCCACAAATCATACTCGCCTCATCACTTAAAATGTCGCCAAATAAATTTTCAGTAAGGATGACGTCAAAATTTGCTGGGGCTCTTACTAGCTGCATTGCCGCGTTATCCACATACATAAAGCTAAGCTCTACTTCAGGATAGGCCTTTGCTACCTCGTTAGTCACCTCGCGCCAAAGCTGACTTGTCTCAAGCACATTTGCCTTATCGACCATACAGATCTTTTTCTTGCGAAGCATTGCTGTTTCAAAGGCGATCTTTGCGATGCGCTCAATCTCCATTTTAGAATAAACCATCGTGTTAAACGCTCTATCTTCACCTTTTTCTCTAGGCTGTCCAAAATAAAGTCCGCCTGTTAGCTCACGAACCACGACAAAATCAACGCCTCTTAAAACCTCTGGCTTTAGTGTGCTAGCATCCACTAGCTCATCAAAAACGATGGCTGGGCGTAAATTTGCATAAGCTTCAAGCTCTTTTCTAATCTTTAAAAGCCCGCTCTCTGGCCTTAGATGTCTTGGCAAACTATCCCACTTCTCGCCACCGATCGCCCCAAAAAGCACAGCATCAGAGTTTAGAGCAGAGTTAAGCGTCTCATCTGGCAAAGGCACGCCAAATACATCATAAGCTGCACCGCCCATAAGCTTGTAGTCGTATTCAAATTTTATCCCAAACTCAGCGCTAACGACATCTAAAATTTTTATCGCCTCATCTATGATCTCAGGACCGATACCATCGCCTTTTATAACACAAATTTTATATTCTCTCATTATTTAATCCAACTTTACTTTTGCGTATTCTATAAGTCCGCCGGCGTTTAAAAGCTCTTGCATAAACGGCGGTATGGGGCTAAATTTATACTCTTTGCCGCTGGTTAAATTTACGATCGCGCCGTTATCTACGTCTATTTTTAGTTCGTTGCCCTCGTTTATCTCGTCCGTTTCTTTGATTTCCAGTATCAAAAGCCCCGTATTAAAGCTATTTCTATAAAAAATTCTAGCATAGCTTTTAGCTATCACCGCGCCTATACCGGCAGCTTTAAGCGCGATAGGAGCGTGCTCGCGAGAGCTACCGCAGCCGAAATTTTCGCCCGCTACGATAATATCGCCCTTATCTATCTTGGAGCTAAAATTAGGATCGGCGTCCTCCATTATATGTTTTGCTAAGATATTTTCGTCGGAAGTATTTAAGTATCTGGCGGCGATAATTATATCGGTATCGATATTGTCGCCGAATTTCCAAACTTTATTCATCGTTTCGCCTTTTTTAAATTTTCGAGATTTTAGCCAAAAGTAGCTAAATAATTCATCAAACGGCGAATAAAATTTGCGGCCCAAACGGCTAAAGGGCAAGGCAAAGGGCGTTTAACGCCCCCCCCCCTTTTTTTTTTATTTTTTTAAATTTAAAGAACACCTGCCTAAGAATTTACACGCAGGACAAAAACCCGTAACGCCGACGATAATCGGGATTAACCCGATTAACGCCCAGTAGCTCTCGTAAAAATACCAAACTGCCGCCATAAAAACTAGCCCTAATGCCACTCTAATGATTCTACTTTTGGTGCTTACCATATTTTTACCTTTTCTTAAAAATTTTATAAAGCGGGCAGTAGCCGTAATATCCCGTTAAAAGCGGAATTAGCCCGACCGTCCACAACCAGCAGTCGCAAATAAATCCGAAAATAAAAAACCAAATCGCCGCTATAATCAAACGTATAGTTTTATCTAAAACGCTCATTTTATCTCCTTTAAGCCAAAGCTTTTAGCATTCCGTTCATAACCATAGGTTTAAATCCGTAAATTTTAACCAGCCAACTCATGTAGCTCTCTCTGGTAGCGCCGAAGCACTCTAACGTCGGAGCCGTTCCCTCCCAGTCGAACTCTACCATTATGGCCTTGCCGTATTTGGTGATAAAAGGGCAAGCCGTATATCCGGTAAATTTCTCGCTAGGTTCTCGTCCTTTTATCGTATCGGCTAAATTTTTAGCTAAGATCGGATACATTTTCCTAACGCTAGCCCCCGTTTTGCCGGACGCAAATCCGCAAATATCGCCGATACCGAATATATTTTTAAATTTTGTACTTTGCAGGCTGTATTTATCGACGGCTAGGAAATTTAGCTTGTCGCCCTCTTTAGTTAGGCCGGCGCGAGCTAAAATTTCGCTTCCTTTTTGCTTAGGCGGCAGGTGAAGCCAGTCGTATTTTACGTCGATTAGCTCGGACGCGATTTTATCTTCGCCGTTTTGTCTATACGCCGTCCAAAACTCGAAAGTAGCGGTATTTGAGCTTTTATCGACGGCTACGATTTGGTGGCGAAGATTAAATTTTATCTTTCTTTTTATCATTATTTGAGTCATCGCCGCGGCATAAGTCGGATCGCCGAAAAGCTTGCCGCCGCCGACGTAAAGATTAACGCTGCCTTTATCGCGGTTGCCGGCCAACCTCAGCCTATCTTCGCTCATGCATGTTACTTTTTTATTAGCGCCGCTGCATTTCATCGGGGTTTTTTGATCGCAAAATACAGCCGCGCCGCCGTTTTGAGAGAATTTTTTCATCAGCTCGTTGCTCTTTACGGCGCCTTGTAGAGTGTAGACGGAGGATATGTTGCCGCTCGTATCGTTAATATCCTCTAAGCTCAGCCCCTTAACGGCTTCAAAGTCGTATTCCACGCCGCTTGCTACGATTAGATAATCATACCCCAGCTCGCTCCCGTCGTCTAAGACGAGTAGATTGGCTTCGGGCTTTATCTCCGATACGTTTTTGCGTATCCACTCGGTTCCTTGCGGGATATAATCCGCTTTTTCGTAAACGACGTCGCTAGCTTCGTAAATTCCGACGGCGATTAGCGTAAAGCCCGGCTGATAGTAAAATTTCTCGTCTTTATCCACGAGAATTACCTTGGCGTTAGGCATATCTCTTCTAAGTTTAGCCGCCAACGCGATACCGCTAAGTCCCGCGCCCATTATGACGATTTTAGAATTTATATCGTCGTTTTCGCCGCCCGTTGCCGAGCAACCGCTCATACTCGCGGCTAGTCCCGCGGCCCCCATTAGCTTTAAAGCGTCTCTTCTTTGCAGTCCTTTCATAAATTCTCCTTTTAAACGAGTTTATGAAATGCTACCTAAAAAAGGCCGCTCTCTCCGTAACAAAGTTACCTTAAAACGAGAATTTTAAGAAACTAGCCTTATTTCGCCGCGGCTTTGCGTTATTTGCCCGCTTCTCTCAAGCTCTTTAAGTACCCTAGATACCGCTTCTCTAGCGCTTCCTAGATGATTCGCCAGCTCTTCGTGCGTTATTTTTATAAAATTTTCGTTTAGATTTTCGATGCTTTGGGATAAAAAATTCATAATCCGCGCCGAAAGCGGCGAAAACAAAGCCTGTTCCATAACGTTTATCGTTCTGGCAAACCGATCGGCTACGATTTTTAGAGTAAAATTTAAAACGCTCGGATATTTTTCTTTAAGAGGTTTGTAAATTCGCGCCGGAATAACGATAATCTCGCTATCTTGCTCGATTTCGACGCTTACTTTATTTTCTAGCGAATTTATAGAACACGTATCGCACAGCACGCAACTCTCGTCTTTAGTTAGCCTAAATATCGTTATTTCCTTTGCGTTAGACGATACGAACGCCCTTAAAACGCCTTTTAGTATAAGGATAAATCCGAAGCAATCGTTTCCGGAGTAAAATATATCGCCCTTTTTTACGGTTTTTAGATACGCGTTAGCAAAGATCGCATTTAGATCCTCGCTTGCTAGATCGAAATTATTCGTAAACCTCTCGCGCAAAATTTCTTTTAACTCTTCGCTTAGCATTTTGCCCTTTCGTGACTTCGTTACAAAAATTTAACCTTATTATAGGTAATATTGCATAAAAATTTAATACGAAAAGAAAAACAATGCACGATGTTAAGAAAAACGACTCGCAAAGCAAAATAAAATCGCTGCCGATTATGCTTTTCGCCGGTACTATGGGGCTTGGAGGGCTTTGCGCGGCTTATAAGAAACTAAGCGAAATATTTGATTTACCGAGCGAGATATTCTCGGCGCTTAGAACGCTAGACTGCACGGTATTTTGCCTACTTTCGGCGTTTTACCTCTTTAAGCTTTTAAAATTTAAAGAAGAAGTAAAGGCCGAATTTTCGCACCCTATAAGGATAAATTTTTTCGGCGGATTTATCATCTCGCTTTTTCTTTTAGCTCTAGCCTACAAAGACGCGCCGCGACTATACTACTCGCTTTTTTACGCGGCTTTAGGCTTGCAAACGATTTTTACGCTTTACGTAATTTCTTTTTGGATCGACGAAAAATTCGATATCGCGACGCTAAATCCGGCATGGTTTATCCCCGTAGTGGGCAACTTGCTAATCCCGATCATAGCCGAAAAATCTCAAGCGATCTGGTATTATTTTAGTTTGGGGTTATTTTTCTGGATTATTTTATTCGCCGTTATATTTTATAGGTTAGTTTTTTGCGATAAGTTAGCCGACAAATTCGTCCCGACGCTAGTCATTACGCTAGCGCCGCCGGCTATGGCGTTTTTGGGATACGTAAAATTAACCGAGCGATTCGACGCTTTTGCGGCGATACTACTTAATATAAACGTATTTTTCGCGGCGCTTATACTTTTTTCGTATAAAAGATTTATTAAACTCAAATTTGCCCTATCGTGGTGGGCTTTTACCTTCCCGACGGCCGCTAGCTCTATAGCGTTTTTAAAAGCTTACGAAATTACGCAAAGCGATTTTTATTTAGTTTTAGGCGTCGGCGCTTTTACGGCTCTAGTCGCTTCGATTTTGATAGTCGGGTTTTTAACGGTTAAATCTATAATAAACGGCGAAATTTTTTCGGAAAAATAGCCTTAGCTCAAAAATTCACTTTAGTAGTATTCGTAGCTAATTTCTAGCTTTTTATATAGGCCGATTTCCGTTATGTCGCCGTTTTCGTAGTATTTGTCCGCGGGCTTAAATTTGACCGAGGTTTTACGCGTCAAATTTCCTCGCTCGTCCCTCGTTATATCTTTAAACTGCAATATTTGCCAGATTTTTGCCTCGGAGCCGAAGTAATTTACCGACGTATACTCCATCTCGTCGCCGTTTGCGGCGTAGTAATAGACCCATTTTGAGTTTGGGGCTTGCGTGATTTTTTCGTATTCGCCGTTTGGCTTGCGTTCGAAGCTTATCTCTATGCCGTGGCGCAGCTCCATATTATTTTCTATCCGCGTTAAAACGCCCTTTTCGTCGTAGACGTAGCTATCGTCCGTCACTAGCGTCCCGCCCGAATACGCCGCCCGGGCGATCATTTTGCCGTCCTTGCCGTAAGTGGTTTTCTCCGTGCGTGGGTAAAATTTATCCTCCACATGCTGCTCTTTGGCCGTCGCGACTAAATTTTCGCCGTCAAATTCGTATTCGTAGAGATAAACGGCGCTATCTTGATATTTTTTGCGCACTAGCCCGTCTTTGCCGTACTCAAACAAAACCGAGCTGTTTGGCGCGCCGTTTATATGCTCGGTTTCTTGCACTATATAGCCGTTTTCGTTAAACTCCGTCCGCTTTACGCGCGTATTTTCTAGCGCGCCCAAGCCGTCCATAGAGTATTCATACTCCGTAGCCGTCATACTTTTGACCTCGCCTTTTAGCTCTCTTTTGCTCCAGTCGCTTTGCGGTAAAACGGCCGAGTTTAGATAGCAAACCGCCGATGCCGCCGCTAAAATAGTTTTTAAAATTTTCATTTTTATCCTTTTTTAAATCACGCAAAGCCTAGATTAGTTTAGGTTAAAATTTCGCATAATTTAGCCCCAAAAGCGACAATACCGGTAAAATCCTAGCTTTTACGAGTTTAAACCCGCGCTTGAAACCGACTTAAATTTTTAAGCAAGCCTGAGGCGAATTTTCATTTCGGCAGTTTATTAACTTAAGCTTCATTTGCCTTTTTAAAAATTTCTCTCATCTCTTCTTCGCTAAGCGGCTCAACCAGTATATTTGCAGCGTCTATGAAGCGATATTTTTCTTTTGGCAGATTTACCATAAAAGCGCCATATTCGCATTCGCCGAGCACGTGCGCGTCCTTATCGTCTACGCCGACTACTAGCGTAAGTATCCAGCGAGAGACCTTGCACTCTCCTAGAACTTCTTGCGCCTGCCACGACGGAGAGGGAGCGTAAGGCAAGATAGTCGGTAAATTTTCGCTAAGCGTATATGCGCCAAAAATTTCGTTGCCGTCTTTATCTTCGTATAAATTCTCTCTTGCGCTATAAGCGTCAAGATACTGCACCCGCCTCATCATCTCATCAAATTTAGCCTCAGGGCTAGCGCTTACAAAAATTTCATCTATCATAACCGCGTCAAACGCCACGTCGCGCTCCAGGCCAGAGATATAAAGCATTTGATTTTTCTCTTTTGCGTCTTTTAACGCTTCAAGTCCCCACATTATGTCGGCTTCATAATCAAATTTTAAAATTTGCTCGCTATCGTAAATTTCCTCGTTGTCGCACTCTATTTTCGAGCCGGTTTTGGCTGAAATTTTAGAAAGAAACAAAATCGCCGTCTGCCAGTCGCCAACGCCGCTTGGAGTGCAGACTCGAACGATATATTTGCCGTTTTCGTAGCTTAGTTCAAAGCCGCGAGCGCTCTTTTGCCATACGCCAGCAATCATCACGTTTTCGTTTAGCGAAAGCTCGCTCGGCTCGTCGTTTTGGCTATTAAAAAAGCAAAATCCCTCTATAAACTCTGAAATTTCACGCTCGCTTAGCGCCTTTTCATATCCGCCCAAAAGCTTCTTTTTATTTTTTACCTTAAATGTTACGCTCATAAATTCTCTTTTGCCTACTCTAAAACGTCATCGCTTGATCGCACTGCCTAACCCACTCGGATAAGATATCCATGCTACCTTTCACCTCAGCCTCGAAATAAGGCTCTCCCGCATGCAAACCGCACCTCGTTTGGCAGCTACCGCAAACCTTTAGCATAGCGCCGCTAGCGTAAAGCTCTTTTAACATCGCTACTAGATCTACGTCGTAGTTTTCCGGCTTTTTGGTGCTATTTCGCGCAAGATCGACCGCGTCGTTCATTAGAAAAATTCTGACCTCTTCGCCTTTTTCTTTTAGCGTTTTAGCTAGCCTTAATGCGTTGTAAGCGTTGTCGGTACCGTTGTATGGTTGATTTGTAAGTATAAATAGAAATTTTTTCATCTTTTTCTCCTTTTGCCAAAAATGTAGTGCAAACCGGGCAAATTTTAGCCAAGCTATATAAAAAGAGGCTAAATTTATCTAAAAAGTAAAAGTACTCCGATCGTGCAGACGATAATGGCGGTGCAAATTTCAAGTAGCCTTAGGTGCGTTTGTAAAAATTTCTTTAGCATAGCTCCGCCGAGTGCGTAGATATTTAGCGAGCAAAACTCGATGAAAACGAGCGTTGCCGCGATCGCGCACATACGAGTTAGACTAAAGGGATCGTCTTTATCCAAAAATGTAGGCAGTAAAGCCGAGAAAAATATCCATGCCTTTGGATTTGTGACGCAAACGATGAGGCCGTTTATAAACATCTGCTTTTTGCTTGGTAAATTTGAGACGTTTGTTACGCTAAGCTCGCCCTTGCCAAAAAGAAGCATCGCGCCAAGATAGAGCATATAAAGCCCTGCAATGATGTTTAGCGCCTTAAATGCGTACTCAAAATGATGAAGTACCGCGCCCGCGCCAAGCATACAGCAAAATGCCACGAAAGCAAGCGAAAGAAGCTGTCCGGTCATCATAATAAGCGAGTGCTTATAACCAAAGCTCATACCGATACTCATCGCATAGGTCATGTTGATGCCTGGCATTAGCGAGATAGGAGCAAGCGTGGCGAAAAAGAGCAAGAAGTCCATAAAAAGCCTTGAAATTTAGCTAACAAATATAAAAATTTAAGCTATAAATCAGATCCAGCAATCAAATTTATAGCTTAGATTTTAAGATAGAAGTCAAGAGAATTTAACAATTTCTTTCAAAATGGGGAACATCAATAAAGCTTTTGAAATTACCGCCCCAACGATTAAGAGTATTTAAGCTCTCCCAATAATTGCCAAT
>NZ_PIQX01000009.1 GCF_003049085.1 Campylobacter concisus | reverse complement strand
TCTAAGCTACAGTGTAAAAGATCACTTAATTTAAAAGCAGGGACTTATGGAAATTTTATAAAATCAAGAGAGAAAAACGAAACAAGACAAGTAAATTCTCTCTGATTTTATGGAAGTATCATACAAATTTAAAAGATAATACCATTTTTGAAGCAAAACCTGGCTGGGTGCGTGTTAGCATTCACTATACGCATACAAAAGAGGATATAAAATATCTTATAAATGCTATAAAGTCTTGTATCAAAAAACACAAAGTAGGGTAGGACAAAACTATATATTTGATACTTGTGGAGAAATTTTTAGAAGTGAATTTTTATAAAGCTATAAGTTCTATCAAATCTAAAAGTTAGCAAATTTTGTAAAATTCCAAAAAGCACCATAAATGTAACAAAACTACTTCCACCATAACTAAAAAATGGCAGTGGCACGCCCACAACTGGTGCAAAACCGATCGTCATCGAGACATTTACACCCACATAAACGAAGATTAGTGCAGCAATCCCCGTGGTGGTAACTTGTGTAAAATAGTCGTTTTTTAGACCGTAATTTAAACTTAAAAGATGTGTTATAAGTGCCCCATAAAGTCCAAGCAAAAATAATCCACCATAAAAGCCAAAACGCTCGATGTTGTAGGCAAAGATGAAGTCACTAGTGGCGATTGGCAAAAATTTAAAGTGTGTCTGAGTTGCCTCATCTTTTGGCTTGCCTTTGAGTCCGCCGCTACCTATGGCGATGATGCTTTGTTTGACGTGATAGCTTGGCTCTTCAGCGATGAAATCGTGAATTCTTTTTTTTTGATAGTCATGTAAATTTTCATACAAAACTGGTGCCAAAAAGCCTATCGCAAGGATGATAGTGATCCAAATTTTCTTATTTACGCCGATCACAAAAAGGATGGTGTAGCCAACTATTAAAAGTATGAGTGCGGTGCCAAGATCAGGCTCTTTCATGATTAGCACAAATGGTAAAAGTATATAAAAACTAAGTCTTAAAAAATCTTTTACTCCGTATCCATTAGCCTCTGGAGGACGCTGTTTGATGAGATAGGCTAGCATCAGCAAAAAGGCTGGCTTCATCAGCTCTGATGGCTGGAGCGTGAAGTGAACAAAGGGAATTTCTAGCCAGCGCCTAGCTCCTAGTTTGCTAACGCCAAAGAGATCGACGCTTAAAAGTAACACGATGCAGATCCAGTAAAACATCGGAATAATCCAGTCGATACGCCTAATAGGCAGCAAAAACGCTACACAAAATGATGCAAAACCTATGCCAAAATAGATAAGTTGTTTGTTTGCTAAAATGTCGTTTGCTTCGGAAACTAGGATGTAAGAGATGGCTATGATTGGGATTATTAAAAACGGCTGAATAAAATCAAAATGTGTTAAAATACGCCGATCTAGTTTTATCAAGAAGCAAACCTTAATTTTTGGGCTAGATTATATCACAAACAAGGCTTTGATTTTGGTTAAATTTAATGTTTTAAATAGCTCAAGACTCGACGTTGCAGTGGCCAAAGAGCTTCAAATTTCACGTAATCAAGCTTTAAATTTGATAAAAGACTCTCTCGTAAGCGTAAATTTAAAACCAGTTTCAAAACCTAGCTTTTTACTGAGCGAAAACGATGAAATTTGCGTAAATTTTGCCCCAAAAAAAGAGGTGCAAAATGAGTACGAAGTAAATTTTGATATCCCGATCATCTACGAGGACGACGATCTCATAGTGCTAAACAAGCCCCCGCAAATCGTCGTTCATCAAGCTCCAAGTGTCAAAGAGGCGACACTTGTTGAGTGGCTAAACAAAAAGGGCTTTATGCTTTCAAATTTAAACGGCGACGTAAGAGCTGGCATCGTCCACCGCCTAGATAAAGGTACTAGCGGCGCTATCGTCGTCGCTAAAAACAACTTCGCCCATGCAAAACTAAGCGAGCAGCTAAGCGATAAGAGCATGGGACGAATTTATCTAGCGCTCATTGACCTGCCTCTAAAAGAGGACGTCATCATCGACAAGCCAATCGGCAGAAATCCAAACAACCGCCTAAAAAAAGCGATCGTTGCAGACGCTAAATTTGCAAAAAGTGCCTTCGTAAATTTGCTAAGCGAGGGCGGAGTAAATTTGATAGCGGCAAAGCTTTTTACAGGTAGGACGCATCAGATAAGAGTGCACCTATCTAGCATAAACCGCCATATTTTAGGCGATGATTTATACGGATTTAAGAGCCAAGGCGATAAAATAAGCAGAGTTATGCTTCACGCTTATATGCTTTATTTTATCCATCCACGAACTGGCAAAAGGGTAGAATTTATCGCAAAAACGTATGATGACTTTAACCAAATAATTTACAAAAAAATTCCCAAGGAGATTTTTGATGAAAAAATTTGCCCTACGCATATTGACACCATTTTTAGCAGCTTTCTTGGCGGGATGCGGCTCTAGCGTACCGACTCAACAAAGCATGTCGCTACCTACGATTACAAGTTTAAAAACTATTTCAGACATGACAGAAGTTGGTTTTGAATGGAACCCAGTAACCGATGAAAGCGTTGTTGGGTACTATCTCTACCGCTCAAACCCAAATGATGCCAACTCAAAAATGCAGCTAGTTGCAGACATCAAAGACCGCTTTGCAACGCACTATGTAGACCGCAACCTAGCACCGGAGACCACATACTCATACCAGATGAGAACCTACTCAAACAATGCCATCTCTCAACCAGGCACAATCGCAACAGCAACCACAAAGCCGCTACTTGATTCAGTACCGTTTTCGCAAGCTATTACAGGGCTTCCAGGACGTGTGAAAGTGATCTGGAGACCGCATCCTGATAGCACCGTGGCAAGCTATATCATTCAAAGAAGTGATGCAGGAGCTAATAAATTTAGCCAAATTGCAGAGGTAAATGGCAGACTAAATGCCGAATATATCGATACTGAGGTAAAACCTGGTAAGTCTTATGAGTATAGAATTTTAGTTAAAACTTCTTCAGGCGTTGTCTCAAAACCAAGCCAAAACATAAGTGCAACGACAAAGGAGTTACCCTAAATCAGTAACAAACCTTCAGGCAACAAAAAATGCACCAAAAAAGATAATTTTAACTTGGGATTACGCGCCGGCTGAGGATTTTGCTTATTTTAAAGTTTATAGGACAGTGAGTAAAATTTTGCCTTACACATATCTAGCAAAAACGACTAGCAACACTTATGAAGATCTCATAAACACAAATGCGGCAACAAGGTATTACAGAGTCACAGCAGTCGATAAAGACGGCCTTGAGAGCTTAAAACAAGAAGAGCCAATTGTGGGAATAACACTTGGTGCGCCAAAGACTCCAAATATTAGTGCTAGCTACGATGGTAGCGGCGTAAATGTAAACTGGAGTGCAGTTGATAGAGCTAGTTCGTACACTGTTTATAGAAGTGGCGCAAGTGAGAAAATTTTTAGTGGCATAGATGGTACTGGACTTAGAGATGATAGCGTGCAAAAAGGAGCTAGCTATTCTTACAGCGTCGTAGCTATCGATGAGTACGGCATCGCCTCTGATAAGTCATCAAAAGCAGAAGTTAGCATAAAATAATGCCAAATTTCATCGCTTCGTCTTTAAAAGAGCTCTCGTTTCCATTTGGTAATGACAAGGTCAAATTTCTTTGGCAGGCAAATGGCCGAAACGAGAGGCTCATCTACACAAAAAATGAAGAAGAGAGCTTTTTTCTAGTCGTAAAGCCCAGTAAAAATGGCATCGTCGTAAAGGGAGAAAAGCTTACAAAGCCAGCTAAAGTTGGTCTTTTGCAAGAGGCACTGGAGCTTTTTAAAGAGCAAAATTGCAATGACGTAATCAGTCAAGCGTTTGCCGTAAAAAAGACAAATTTGACTAAAAAAGTGAGTGAAATTTTAAGCCTTGAAGAGTTTGTGCCAGCGTTTTGCGAGCTAAAAGATAAATTTAAAGAGATTTTCATCGAGATCGGCTTTGGTTCTGGCAGGCACTTGCTTTATCAAGCCAAAAACAATCCAAATGCCCTAGTTATCGGCATAGAAGTCTATAAGCCAAGCATCGAGCAAGTAGCAAAGCTAGCCAAGGCAAATGCCATAGAAAACGTGCGGCTGATAAATACCGACGCCAGACTCTTACTCTCTCTCGTTGGCTCAAATTTAGTTGATAGAGTCTTTTTACACTTTCCAGTGCCGTGGGATAAAGCAGAGCATAGACGCGTAGTCTCATCGGCGTTTGCGCTTGAGTGCGAGAGGATACTAAAAGTAGGCGGTAAATTTGAGCTACGGACTGATAGCAAGGAGTATTGCGATTTTAGCTTGAGTAAATTTTTAGAGCCTACAAGCTCAAAATTAGAAGTTTTCAAAAATAGAAATTTAGAAGTAACTAGTAAGTACGAAGACCGCTGGAGACGCCAAGATAAGGATATTTATGATGTCATTTATACTTGTGAGATTGAAAGTAGCGAGAGTGTTTTAGCTGGAGATTTTAGCTTTAAAGAAAAGACAAGCGTAAAAAATATCATTAAAAATTTCAAAAATTTCATCATCAAAAAAGAGGATTATTTTTTACATTTTGAAGAAATTTACACCATAAATGAGGGTGAAATTTTGCTAAAAGTTGCTTTTGGAGCATTTAATAAACCTGAGCAATGTTTTATCAAAATAAGCGATGAAAAAAGCGAATATTTTATAAGAAAACCGATCTTAATTCGTGAGAATTTAGCAGCGCACGAGCTTTTGAAGGAGTATTTGGCTGATGCAAGAGATAATTAGTGCAAGGAATTTGAGCCTAGCTTATGAACGCGATGAAATCGTAATTAATAGCGTTAATTTAGATATTTACGCAAATGATTTTGTCTTTATCACAGGCAAGAGCGGAAGTGGAAAAAGCACGCTTTTAAAGTCATTTTATGGAGAAATTTCACCTCTTGCTGGAGAGCTAAATGTCTGCATGACGCAAATGGACGACATCGATGATAAAAGGCTTTGTGAGCTTAGGCAGCGAGTTGGCATTATATTTCAAAATTATCGCTTGATAAATGAATGGAATGTGGAAAGAAACGTTATGTTGCCCCTCATCATCAAAGGCATCAATCAAAATGTGAGTAAAAAGCAAGTGGCTAAACTTTTAAAACATGTAAATATGCTTCATAAAGCCGATAAATACCCTCGTGAACTAAGTGGTGGTGAGCAGCAAAGAGTTGCCATGGCAAGGGCTCTCGCACACAATCCAAATTTGCTATTATGTGACGAGCCAACGGGAAATTTAGACGAATACTCAAGCGATGTCATCTGGTCACTTCTAAAATCAGCTAGGGAATTTTTAGGCACGAGCGTGGTTGTGGTGACGCATCATATCCCATCAACGCTTCGTATCCCATACCGACACTTCGTCATAGAAAATGGAGGCGTGCATGAGATCGCTTAAAAATCATCTTGGATTCATCCTGCCGCTAATCGCGCTTTTGTTCTCCGTGCAGTTTAGCTTAACTGCCGATAAGATTGTGAGAGATTATGAAAGGCTCATGGGAAACGACTATAACATCGTCATAGTTTCAAGTAAAGAGCTTAGTGATGCTATTTTAAAGCCAGTGGTTAGCAATCTATCTAGCCTCGAGCCACTAAGCCCGCAAAAGATCATCGACCGCCTCTCAAATGATATCTCGGCTAAAAATTTATCCATACTGCAAAATGCACTACCTAAATTTTACTCACTAAAACTTAGCGAATTTCCGACACCGCAGTACATGGATGATCTAAAGCAAAAGCTTTTAAAATTTGATGGTATCACAAAGGTCGAGACATTTTCAAAGACTCACGATAAAGTCTTTAAGATGCTAAATTTAGCAAAAAGCATATCGTATGCTTTTATGGCAATACTTTGTGTTGTTGGGCTTATGCTTATGCTAAAGCAGGCTAAAATTTGGCTATTTGAGCATAGGGAGCGCATCGAGATTATGACGCTTTTTGGAGCACCATTTTGGCTAAAATCAGCCATGCTTTACAAATCAGCTATGGTTGATAGCCTAGTTGCGACCACTGCAGTTGGTGTATTTTTCTTTTTCTTGCCCAGCATTGAAATTTTTAGAGAAAATGCCGCAAGCATCGATGTAGTTTTGCCTAGCCTTGATCCTTCAAGGGATATTTTTATTTTATTTGGCGTGGCTATGTTTTTAAGCATTTTTGCTGTTAGTTTGGTGATGAGCAAGGCTAGAAAAAGCACGATATGAGAAAAGGAATTTTTATATTTTTGCTAGCTTTTAGCTTAGCTTTTGCGTCAAATACCAAAGAGAAGATCAAAGACTCCAAAAACTCGCTAAGATCGAGTCAGGCGATGAGTGAGCAGCTTAGTAAAAAGCTAGATGATTTGGCTGGTGATATCGTAAATGGCGAGAAAAAACTTCGCGGTATAAGTGGCGATATCACAAATTTAAAGGGTCAAATTTCAGTCCTTGAGACAAATGCTTCAAAAGCACTTATTGAACTTGATGATTTAACGAAACAAAACAAAGAGCTAGAACGCACACAAAAAGAGCTAGAGCAAAATATGATAAGGATCATCGCAGAAGATTTGTCGTTTGATCTTTTGATGTCTGCAACTGAGGGCAAGCAAAGCGAGGAGAGCATCATCTCATCTCAAATTTTAACCAAGCTAAATGCCATCACAAAAGAGGATTTTAAAAGACTTAGCCAGAACTATGAAGATACGATTGAGAAGATAAAAAATAAATCAAACAAAATAAGCGAGATAAGCTCAAGCATCAAAAACTATAGACGCAAGCAAAGTGACTTGCAAAATTTAGAAAGTACGCAAAAAAATACTATAAACGGACTAAAGCGTGATAAAGAAATTTACAGCAAAAAGCTAGCCAAGCTTCAAGCCCAACAAGATGAGTTAAGAAAGACGCTAGAGCAGCTCGCTATCATGCAAAAACAAGAGGACGAAGCAGCTAGAGCTGCCAGAGAAAAGCAAGAAAGAGCAGCTAGCAAAGGTGGCAAAAAGGGCGAAAAAAGCCAGCCAATGAGTGGAGGCTATCAAACAAGTTCAGTCAAAAAATATTCAGGTGCAAAGACAATCGCTCCTCTTGATAGCTACACTGTAAAGCAAAAATTTGGTAACTACGTAGATCCAATATATAACATCAAAATTTTTAACGAGTCAGTCACACTTCGCTCAACCACGCCAGATGCCAAGGTCAAAAGCGTGCTAAATGGCAAAGTGGTATTTGCAAAAGCAACTCCAATGCTTGAAAATGTAGTCATTATAGAAAACGAAAATGGCATCCACACGATCTACGCTCACCTAAGTCAGATCGCACCGACGGTTAAGGTAGGCTCAGTCGTGCAAAAAGGCTACGTTATAGGCCGAGTTAGAAACGATCTAACCTTTGAAGTGACGCAAAGAAACTACCACATCGATCCACTTGAGATGATCTCAAAATAGTCGCTTTGCAAGTACTATTAACTAAATTTAAAGCCTTTTTGGCTAGAATGCGTGAATTTTAAGGAGCAAGACAATGAGTAAAAGAAAACGCGTATTGGTTAAATTTTCAGGCGAAGCTTTAGCGGGAGAGAATGGTTTTGGCATAGATACGGCGGTACTTAAATTTATAGCAAATGAGATAAAAGAGCTTGTCGAAAATGGTATCGAGGTTGGCATCGTAATAGGTGGTGGTAATATTATACGTGGTGTGAGTGCCGCAAAAGATGGCATCATCAAACGAACGAGCGGCGATCACATGGGCATGCTAGCAACTGTTATCAACTCAATCGCGATGCGTGAAGCTTTAGAGCGAAGTGGGCTAGAGGTGAGAGTGCAAAGTGCAATCAAAATGGAAGCGATCTGTGAGACTTTCATTGTTGGACGTGCGCAGCGCCATTTGGAAAAAGGCAGAGTCGTTATATTTGCTGCAGGTACTGGCAATCCATTCTTTACAACTGATACAGCAGCCACATTAAGAGCTATTGAAATTGGCTCAGATATGATCATAAAAGCTACAAAGGTTGATGGCGTTTATGATAAAGACCCTAAAAAATTCAAAGATGCAAAACTTTTAAAATCACTAAACTACGAAAAGGCAATGAGCGATGATATAAAGGTTATGGATGATACTGCCATAGCTTTAGCAAAAGATAACTCACTGCCGATTTTGGTTTGTAATATGTTTAAGGCTGGAAATTTATTAAAAATAATAAATGAAGAAGAAGCGGCCTTATACTCAGTAGTAAAATAAATTTTAAAAAGGATAAATATGAGAACAGAACAAATAACAGCAAGAGCGTTAAAGCAAGTTGGTGATGATAGATATAAACTTTCACTTATCGTAGCAAAGCGTGCAGAAGCACTAGCAAATGGAGCAGTAGTGCTTGTAGAAGCCGATACTTCAAAGATGAAATTTGCTGACATTGCGCTACTTGAAGTAGCTGAGGGCAAAATAGGCTTAGAGGCAATAGTTGAAGGAAAATAGTCTTTTTTTAGAGCAGCTAATAGAACAAATTTTACCTTGTAAAAATGTTTCAGAAGCTATAACGCTGCTCTTTTCTCTTTGCGAACGAAGCGATAAATTAGATAAAGCTATAGATAGCTGTGTCACATCTCATGCTGGTCAATATCGCAAAAGTGGCGAGCCATACGCAATCCATCCAATATTGGTAGCATCAATAGTAGCAAATATGGGTGGAGATGAGAGTATGGTTATAGCTGCACTACTTCACGATGTAGTTGAAGATACTGAAGTTACACTTAGCGAAGTTCAGGCTGAATTTGGTGATGAAGTGGCAAAGCTGGTTGAGGGGCTTACAAAGATAGTTGCTATAAGAGAAAACAAGCTTGCAAGCTCAAGTAGTAACGAAAAACTAGCAAGCTCGGCACTAACTTTTAGAAAAATGCTTTTAATCTCCATTGAGGATGTTAGAGTTCTTGTGGTTAAGCTTTGTGACAGACTTCATAATATGCTAACCCTTGATGCGTTAAAGGTAGAAAAACAAAAACGTATTGCTGAAGAGACGCTTATGGTCTACGCTCCGATCGCTCATAGGCTTGGAATTTCATCGATTAAAAACATACTTGAGGATCTAAGCTTTAAATATGCGATGCCAGAAGAATACGCCAAGATCGATAGCTTTTTAAATAAAAATAAACAGCAGCTTAGCCTTAAGCTAAATGCCTTTTACGAGAAAGTAAATCAAATTTTGCTTGAAAATGGCTTTATTGAGGGTACTTTTGAGATACAAAAACGTATAAAACATTACTATTCGATTTATTTAAAAATGCAAAGAAAAGGTATTTCGATTGAAGAGGTGCTTGATTTGCTCGCTATTAGAATTCTTGTGCAAAAGCCGCTTGATTGCTATCTTGCGCTTGGAAATTTGCATATAAATTTTAATCCTCTTATTTCGAGATTTAAGGATTATATCGCACTTCCAAAGCAAAATGGTTATCAAACGATACATACAACTATTTTTGATAATAAGAGTATTTTTGAGGCACAAGTTCGTACTTACGATATGCACAAAACCGCTGAATATGGTGTCGCAGCTCACTGGAAATACAAAAACGGTGAGGGCAGTTTACTAAATCCAAAACTTGACTGGCTAAACGACATTGGTATGCAAAATAATGAAGCTGAAAGTAACGTCGAAGAGCTTTATGAATATGCAAAAGATAGTCTTTATATAGAAGATATTGCGGTCTATTCGCCAAAAGGCGAGGTTTTTACGCTTCCACGTGGGGCTACTGCACTTGATTATGCTTATGAGATTCACACAGAGATCGGACTTTACGCAAAAGAAGCTTATATAAATCGTGTCAGGATGCCACTTTTGACAGAGCTAAAAAACGGCGATATTGTAAGGATTGTAACTGGTGAGGAGGCAAAATTTCGCTGTTCGTGGATAAATAGCGTTCGAACTGGTAAAGCAAGAGCTACGATAAGAACATATTGCAAACAAAAGATAAAAGATATAAATTATAAAATTGCAGTTGATATTTTAAAGTCAGTTTTTGGCGTTTCTAAAGATAGAATTTTAGACTGGATAGAGCATGAAAATTTAGGCAAAAAAGTTTTTCGTGCTGCAACTGAAAGCGAATTTTTGCAAGAGGTCGTAAATATGCTTAAAAAGTATATAAAAAAAGAGCGCCCTTTTATGATCTCTTTGGGCGATAAATATCAGGTTAAAAAGCAAAAATTTGAAAATATCGTAATCTATTCAAATCATAAAATTTCAAATGTCGAGTTTGACTATTGTTGTAACCCAAAAAGAGGCGATAGCATAGTTGGCTTTAAAAATGGGCACAATGTGACAGTGCATCACAAGCTTTGTGAGCGTGCTGGAAAGCTTATGGATAAGGGCAATGAGATCATCTTTGTCAAATGGACTAGAAATGCCCCACATAGATATAAAATTTTATTAAATCTTGAGAACCGAAAAGGCGCGTTGGCTGAATTTTTAACATACCTTGCTAGACTAGATGTAAATTTGGCTACAATCTCGCTAAATGAAGCAAATGACCTTAGCGGTGACACATTTGAAATAAGTGTTGAGATAGCCGAAAATATCGATGCAAACGAGCTAAGAGAGAAGATCAAAGATAGATATAAGATTATAGATTTCGTTTCGCAAAGCGATCCATACCATAACTAGGAGAAAGATAATGCAAGATATAGCTGAAATTTTACAAGAGATAAAACGCGGTGTTGCCGAGATTATTGACTTTGAAAGAGTTGAGAATTTAATAAAAAACTATTATGAAAAAGGTGAAAATTTCTATGTAAAGGCTGGCTTTGATCCAACTGCTCCAGACCTTCACTTGGGACACACAGTCGTTTTAAACAAGATGGCACTTCTTCAAAAACATGGCGCGATCGTGCAGTTTTTAATAGGCGATTTTACCGCTCAAATAGGCGATCCAACCGGCAAATCAGCCACCAGAAAGAAGCTAGATCAAGAGACGGTTTTAAAAAACGCTAAAACCTACGAAGAGCAAGTTTTTAAAATTTTAGATCCAAAAAAGACCGTGATAATGTTTAACTCAAAATGGTCAAATGAGCTTGGAGCTGCTGGAATGATAGAGCTAACTAGCACATTTTCAGTCGCTAGAATGCTAGAGCGCGATGATTTTGAAAAAAGGATAAAATCTGGTAGTCCAATTTCAATTTGTGAATTTATGTATCCACTTCTTCAAGGTTATGATAGTGTTGCGATGAAGTGCGACATCGAGATGGGCGGTACGGATCAGAAATTTAACCTTCTAATGGGTAGAACTTTGCAGAGGACTTATAACGTCGGCAAAGAGCAAGCTGTCATCATGATGCCACTTCTTGAGGGGCTTGATGGTGTAAATAAGATGAGCAAAAGTCTTGGAAATTATATCGGCGTAACTGAAAATGCAAATGATATGTTTGCAAAAACGCTTAGTATAAGCGATGAGCTAATGTGGCGTTGGTACGAACTTTTAAGCACAAAAAGCCTTGGCGAGATAGAAAATTTAATGAACGATGTAAAAAACGGCAAGTATCATCCAAAAAAAGCAAAAGAGGACCTTGCTTACGAGATAACAGCGAGATATCATGGCGAGGAGGCTGCAAAAGTTGCGATGGCTGAGTTTAATAGCGTGCACTCTCAAAATCAGCTCCCAACTGATATCAAAGAATTTAGCCTAAAAGCACCGGCGTGGATAGTGGAAGCTTTATCGCAGTGTGAGCTAAGTGAGTCAAATTCTCAAGCAAGACGCGACATAAAGGCAAATGCAGTTAGCATTAATCAAGAAAAGATTAGCGACGAGCAGTTAAAATTAGAGGCAGGTGAATATATCTTGCAAGTCGGTAAGCGTAAATTTGCAAAAGTAAAGGTTGAATAGATGGAGTTAAAGCCATTAAAAATAGGAAAATATGAGATAAAGTATCCGATATTTCAAGGCGGTATGGGACTTGGTATCAGCTGGGACAAACTAGCTGGCAACGTCAGCCTTGAAGGCGGTCTTGGAATAATCAGCTCAGTTGGCACAGGATATTATGAAAATCGTAAATTTATAAACAAAGAGCTGAATGCAAAGCCATTTGGAAGTGAAAATTTCTACTCAACAAGAGGTCTTAGAGCAATTATTGAGAATGCACGAAAAATTTGTGGAGATTTGCCACTTGGCGTAAATATAATGTACGCTGCAAATGATTACGCAAGAGTGGTAAAAGACGCTTGTGAAGCTGGTATAAATATCATCGTATCAGGTGCTGGACTACCTACTAATTTGCCAGAATTTACACAAAATTTTAAAGAGGTTGCGCTAGTTCCTATTATCTCAAGTGCAAAAGCACTAAAGATCATCTGCAAGCGCTGGCTACAAAGATATGACCGCTTGCCAGATGCTGTTGTGCTTGAAGGACCACTAAGCGGTGGACACCAGGGCTTTACTTACGAGCAGTGCCTTGATCCTGAGTTTTCGCTATTTAATCTAATCCCACAAGTAAAGGCCGAGATAAAAGAGTGGGGCGACTTTCCGCTCATCGCAGCTGGTGGAATTTGGGATAAAAATGATATAGAAAAAGCAATATCGCTTGGAGCAGACGGCGTTCAAATGGGTACACGCTTCATCGGAACTCATGAGTGCGACGCGGATATTGGCTTTAAAGAGGTGATACTAGCAGCCGAGGAAAAGGACATAGAGCTTATAAAAAGTCCAGTTGGCTATCCGGCTCGTGGAATTAGAACAAATTTGATAAATTTGGTAGAAAAAAGGATGGGACCAAAGATCCAGTGTATAAGCAACTGCGTGAGCCCTTGTCAAAGGGGCAAAGGGGCTAAAGAGGTTGGATATTGCATCGCTGATAGGCTGTTTGACTCATTTAGTGGCAAAAAAGAGACTGGGTTATTTTTCACGGGAGCAAATGGATATAAACTAAAAGAACTAATAAGCGTAAAAGAGCTAATGCACAAGCTGGTACATGGTGAATGAAACGAGCGATAATACTCTTTTTTATTGTTTGTAATTTTCTTTTTGCTGCAACAAATTCAGAGATATTTGCAAAATTTGATAAAAATTTTGCCAGCTCAAGCAGAAGTGCAAAGATTAAATTCCACAACGATGTAAAAGACATCTATGTCGACGCGATCATAAAAAACGATAAAAATATAAAAAAACAAGCACTCGCAAGACTCATAACCAGCTCAAAATCGCTTGGTTTTGATTCAAGTGGGTATATAAAAGATCTAAATGCACTAAATGGCATAAAGAGCGCCAGTACGCCTAGTACTACTTTGACACTGCTTAGTGCAACCAAGGTAAATGACACTTTAGTGCTTAAGTTTAATACAAAAATTGATACTGCAAAATTAAAAACATCCTTTTTAAAGCAACAAAATACATATAAAAACATTATGGATATCGATGGTAGATTAAATGGTAATCCGCTAACTTATAAAAATTTCATATCTGATTATATTCACATCTCGCAGTACGATAAAAACACTGTTAGAGTTATTTTTTCTGATAAGGTCCAAAAGACTATAAAAGCAAATGCAACAAGTGATTTACTCATAATAAGTACACAAAATTTTATCTCAAACGAAAATGTAAAAACATCACTTTATAAAACTAAAAACAAAAACGAAGAAGTGCCACACAAAGAGCCTGAGCCAAATTTAAAGCCACAGCCTGCACAAAGTGAGCCAGCGGCAGCGCCTTTGCCACCAGTTGCGACTGGTAAATTTTCACGCAACAAAACGATCGTCATTGATCCGGGTCATGGTGGCACTGATCCAGGTGCAGTAAATGGCAAACTGCAAGAAAAAACAGCCGTTTTAGGCGTAGCCAAAAAGCTTGGTGACATACTAAAAGCGCGTGGCTACAAGGTCTATTTTACTAGATCAACCGATGTCTTTATAAATTTAAGAACAAGAACAAAATTTGCAAATGATAAGATGGCTGATCTATTTGTTTCCATTCACGCAAATGCCGCTCCAAATGCCACAAAGGCAAAGAGTATGCACGGCATTGAGACATTTTTCTTATCGCCTGCAAGAAGCGAACGTAGTAAAAACGCAGCCGCGCTTGAAAATAAATCAGATATCGAAGAGATGAACTACTTTTCGCAGCAGACGTTTCTAAACGTGCTAAACCGCGAGAAGATCATTGCGTCAAATAAGCTTGGCATCGATATCCAAAAAGAAATTTTAGCAAGTGCTAGAAAAGTCTATGCTGCAAGTGACGGCAGTGTGAGAGAGGCGCCGTTTTGGGTACTTGTTGGTGCTCTTATGCCAGCAGTTCTTGTTGAGATCGGCTATATCACGCATCCAGTTGAGGGCGAAAAGCTCTTTAATGATGCATATCAAAATGCCCTTGCAAACGGCATAGCAAACGGCATAGATGGATATTTCGCAAAAAATAGATGAAAAATGCAAATTTAAGCTTCAAGGGACAAATTCCATTTAACGAGGAGTTTGGCGATATCTATTTTAATACCGACAAACCTTGGCTTGAGAGCGAATTTGTCTTTGCAAGCGCACTTGATGAAATTTGGCAGAGCAAAGATAGCTTCATAGTCGCTGAGACAGGATTTGGTGCCGGGCTAAATTTCTTTACAATTTGTAAGAAATTTAAAAATAGTTTTAAAAAACTTCACTTTGTTAGTATCGAAAAAACCACTATTAAAAAAGATGATCTTTTAAAAATTTATGAAAATTTAGGCATTTTTAAAGCTTATGCTAGAAAGCTGGTTTCGCTCTATCCGCCGCTTATTTCTGGCATACACCGTATAAATTTTGGTCCAAACATCACCCTTGATCTTTGCTACGGTGAGGCTAAAGAAATTTTACCTGAGCTTGATTTTAACGCTGACATCTGGTTTCTAGACGGCTTTGCTCCAAGCAAAAATGGCTCAATCTGGAGCGAAGAAATTTTTAGAGAGATCGCAAGACTAAGCAGGGTTGGTACTATTGCTAGAACCTATTCGTGCGCTAAAATAGTAAAAGACGGGCTAAAGAGCGCTGGCTTTCTACTAAGCCTAAAAGAGGGATACGCTAAAAAACGCCAGATGAGCAGCGCCGTGCTAGAAAAAAAGGATGAAAATTTAAAAGATGCTTGGTTTGCGAGATGCGAGCCACTGGCTAAGCCAAAAAACAAAACAGCGCTTATCATAGGAGCTGGCGTGGCTGGACTTGCAACAGCTGGCGAGCTAGCTAAAAATGGCTTTAAGGTTGTGATCGCCGAGGCAAAGGGCGAAGTGGCGACAAATGGCTCAGGTAATCACTGTGGTGCTTTGATGCCGCTAGTTACCAAGCCCGGGGTAAATTTAGGCCGCATGCACTTAAACGCATTTTTGCAAGCAGTGAGATTTTACAAGGCAACTTTGCCAAAAAGTCTTATCAAATTTAACGGCTGCATCGACTACGCATTTGATGATGAGTTAATTAAAAGATATGGCTCATGGCAAACTCAAAGCGTAGAGGATATTTTTAAATTTGATGAGAACTTAAAGCCATATCCTGGGGTATTTATAAAAGATGGTGCATACGCTAGGCCAAGAGAAATTTGTAAATTTCTCTCAAGCAACTTTGAAATTTTATTTAACCACGAGTATGAGAGTAGGGCGCACCTGCAAAATGGCAAGATAAGCGTTAAATTTAAAAATGGTAAAAATTTAGAGACCGATATTTTGGTCTTTTGCACTGGCAGTAAGAGCAGTGAAATTTTTAAGGACTACGACATGCAAATAAGTAGTGTCCGTGGCCAAGTCACGCACCTAAAACCAGTGCTAAAAAATGCCATGCCGCTAAGCGCAAAAGGCTACATCTGTCCAACCATAAAAGGCGTGCAAGTTATCGGCGCTACTTATACTAGAAATGAAATTTGCGATACGCCTAAAGTTGAGGATAATACTAAAAATTTAAGCGATGTAAGCGAGTTTTTTGACACCACAAAAGCCGCCATTGTCGGTTCACGTGTGGGATATAGAAGCTATAGTGGAGACAGATTTCCGATAATTGGCGCTTTGCATGATGAGGAATTTTACAAGCAAAACTACAAAGGGCTTTTTTGGAGTAAAAATAAAGATAACAATCCAAAAGCAAGCTACGAAAAGAATGTCTTTGTGAATTTTGCTCACGGCTCACGAGGTCTTGGCACAGCGATACTTGGAGCAAATTTGATAGCTGATCTTGTACTTGATCGCCCACTTTGTATAGAAAGATCACTATTTCACGAGCTTCATCCAGCTAGATTTTTGATAAGAAAACTAAAAAAGGGATTAAAACTTTAAGAGGCAATTAGCAGAAATTCCTAGCACAAGATACTAGGAATTTCTTGTAAGTTTAGGCTTAAAGCCTTGTTTTCATCTTTTCAAATTCATCTTTTATGACTTGCTCGTGAGGTTCGCTCGTCATTTTATTTATTGCATCTCCCCAGATACTTACGCTAATGATCGCTATACAAGAAGCTATGATGCCAGGTAAAATTTCATAAACATAAACGTTTAGCCCCGAAGTGATCCAAAATATTACGGTCGCGCCTCCAGCTATCATACCAGTGAGTGCTCCAAGTGCACTCATGCGCTTCCAGTAAAGGCTAAAAAGTAGCACTGGTCCAAAGCTCGCACCAAATCCAGCCCAAGCGTTGCCAACTACGTTTAGGACATTATCTGTCGAGATAAAGGCAAGTATTGTAGCAACTATGGCCACTACTACGACAGCATAGCGACTGATCGCCGTTTGTGTATTTTGACTAATCTCTTTTTTATAGAATGCAAAGATAAAGTCCTTTGTTACCGAGCTAGATGTAACTAAAAGCTGACTTGAGATAGTACTCATAATCGCTGAAAGCACAGCTGAGATGATAATGCCTATAAAAAATGGTGGGAAAAGTAACTCGCCAAGCTTTAAAAATACAGTCTCAGGATCGCTAAGTCCGCCTCTTTGACTAAAGTAGACAAAGCCGATAAGTCCGCTCATAATTGCGCCTAGTAGGCCGATCGTCATCCAGCCAATGCCTATTCTTCTTGCTTTAGCAAGCTCTTTTGAGTCGCGTATCGCCATAAATCTAACGATGATATGTGGCTGTCCAAAGTAGCCAAATCCCCAAGCCATAAGTCCTAAAATTCCCCAAAAAGTTTGATCTCTAAATGGATTTAGGTGATTTGCATCAAGCTTGCTTATCTCTTTTAGTAAATTTGTATCGCTTGGCAAGTCTAAATTTAGATATGCCACGACTGGGATTGAGACTAGGACACAAAACATCAAAAGCCCCTGAAATGCGTCAGTTATACTAACTGCTTTAAACCCACCAAAAAATGTGTAAAAGACCACAATGACAAGTGTAAAGACCGCTCCGTAGGCAAATTTTAAACCAAAAAAGCTCTCAAATGTCTTTCCGCCAGCGATAATGCCGCTACTTACATAAAGTGTGAAAAAGATCAAAATGATAAGACCAGAGATGATTCTTAAAATTTTAGTCCTATCTTTAAAGCGATTTTCTAAAAAGTCTGGTATCGTGATGCTATCACTCGCAACCTCAGTATAAATTCTAAGCCTCTTTGCTAAAAATAGATAGTTGCAGTAAGCTCCAATGATAAGACCGATTATCATCCACACATTTGCTATGCCAGTTGCGTATAATGCTCCGGGCACGCCAAGTAGCATCCAACCACTCATATCAGAAGCACCAGCACTAAGTGCAGTAACCACTGGACCCATTCGACGGTTATCTAGCAGATACTCGTTCATACTTGCATTTTTATCGTAGAAATATCGTCCGATAAAGAGCAAAAAGCCAAAATAGATGGCGATGGCTAAATAAGACCCAAAGCTCATAAATTTCCTTTCAAATTAAGATAAATGGCTTATGTTAATATAAATTTTTTTAAATTACAACATTCAGTGCCGATCCTTAAACGCTTTTAAGCAAAATGATATAAATTTTTTCGTATTATTTAAAGCCATATTTTAAAGAGAAGGACGAAGTTGAAGGCTCAAAATTTAGCTAAATTTCTATTTTTTATAATAATTGTCTCACTTGGAGCATATTTTTTCTATCCAAGAGATCTTAGTGAGGCTCAAGAGATCGCTTATATCAAAAGCTATGGAGTGACTTTAGGGCTTACTATAGGCGGTATTGCCATAGGCATAACACTTGGATTTACCTTGGCATTTATTAAATTTTTAAATATTAAAGTCTTAAATTTTATAATTGATGAGTATATCGATATCTTACGTGGAACGCCTGTAATACTTCAACTTTTAATATTTTCAGTTGTCATTTTTGCAACATGGAGTGATAATTTTTATGTAGCTCTCATCGCACTTGGACTAAATAGCTCTGCTTATGTGGCCGAGATCGTGCGAAGTGGCATAAACAGCGTGGATAAAGGACAAATGGAAGCGGCTCGTGCGATGGGCCTAAACTACTATGTTTCGATGCGCGAGATAGTTTTTCCACAAGCTACAAAAAATATCTTGCCAGCTCTTGCAAATGAGTTTATATCGTTATTTAAAGAGACATCAGTCGTGGGTTATATAAGTGTCGTTGATATTACGATGCAAAGTAAGAGCTTGCAAGCGGTCTTTTATAGTCCAGAGCCAGTCATTTTTACAGGCATTGTCTATTATGTGAGTGTTAAATTTTTTACACTTTTGACAAAACTACTTGAGAGGAGATTAAACCGCCATGATTGAGATTAAAAATTTAAATAAAAGTTATGGCGATTTGCGAGTTTTAAATGATATTAGCGTAGATATAAAAAAGGGTGAAGTTATAGCGATAATTGGTCCAAGTGGTGGCGGTAAAAGTACGTTTTTACGTTGTATAAACCGCCTTGAGGAGCCAGATAGCGGGCACATAAAGATAAATGGCGAAGATATTTTAGATAAAAAATCAGATATAAATAAAATTCGCCAAAAAGTGAGCATGGTTTTTCAGCACTTTAATCTTTTTGCAAATAAAAACGTCTTGCAAAATTTAACCCTAGCTCCAATAAAGGCTGGGATTTTGGATAAAGAAAGTGCAGAAAAAAGAGCTGATGAGTTGCTAAAAAGTGTTGGACTAAGCGATAAGAAATTCGCCTATCCACACAAGCTTTCAGGCGGACAGAAACAACGTATTGCGATCGCTAGAAGCCTAGCGATGGAGCCAGAAGTGATACTTTTTGACGAGCCGACAAGTGCGCTTGATCCTGAGATGATCGGAGAGGTGCTTGATATTATGAAAGATGTTGCTGCAAAGGGCATAACGATGCTTGTGGTGACCCATGAGATGGGCTTTGCAAGAAATGTGGCAAATAGAATTTTCTTTATGGATAAAGGCAAAATCGCAGTTGATGACACACCAAAAAATGTCTTTACAAATCCGCAACATGAGCGTTTAAAAGAGTTTTTAGGCAAAATTTTAAATCATTAAAGGAGTAGAAAATGAGTAAAATTTTAAAATTTTTGATGGCAAGCTTGGTTTTGTTTTTACTAGGTTGTGGCGATGATGCTAATAAAAAAAATGCAGTAAATAATGCCGAAGAAGCTAGTAAAAATGTAGTTTATAAAGTTGGCTCGAGCGCTGATTATCCACCTTTTGAATATCTTGATGAAAATAATAAAATTGTTGGCTTTGAGATAGATTTATTAAATGAGATTACCAAAAAAACTGGAATAAAATTTGATGTTGCAAATATGAGCTTTGATGGACTGATATCAGCATTAAAAACCGGTAAAATCGATATTGCTATAAGCGGAATGAGTGCAACTGATGAGAGAAGAAAATCGGTTGATTTCACCAAGCCATATTATTTTTCAGAAAATTTATTTATCCGCAAAAAAGGCTCAGATGTAAATAAAGACAATCTTAAGGATAAGAAAATTTCAGCTCAAGTTGGCACACTTCAAGAAGAAGCAGCCAAAAGCATAACTACTAAGTCGATACCTGCTGAAAATGTAGCAGCTGCCATCATGTCACTAAACGCTGGTAAAATCGACGTTGTGCTAACTGATAGTCCGATAGGAGTTGAATATTTAAAACAAAATCCAGATTTGGAAGAATTTTTAAGAGTTCCTGATGGTACGGAAGGATTTGCGATGGCGTTTGATAAAGGCAAACACACTGAGCTTATCAAAAAGATAGACGCAGCGATCGATGAGCTACAAAAATCTGGCGAATTTGACAAAATGCTAGATAAATATGGATTAAAGAAATAAATCTAAATACAAAATTTGCAGAGAAGCAGGAATTCTCTGCAAAAACTCACTTTTTTCTAATTTTTAAAATTTAACATCTTTTAAAAGTAAAATTAATAAAATGACTTAACTATTTTCAAGGAGAAAAAATGAAGCTTCTCAGGATGAGAACGGCATTTATTTTAAATGTGCTATTTTCTATTTGCATGTATCACAATTTTGTTAAAAAATTTCTACTATTTAATAAAGCTAAATATAAATTAAAATTTTACATAAATGCGTTAATTGATATTTTTTATAAAAATAACCAAAAGTATTTTTTGGTTGATAAATTTTAAGTATTAAAGTCGTATGACTTTATTTTTTGAAGCAGATATTAAGAAAAACTAAAAGGAGAGAAAATGAATAATCTAGGTATTAAATTTAAGATTATGGCGATAGTTGTCGTTAGTCTTATTGGATTTGGCATAATGGGTGCATACATGCTAAATGGCATCATGGAAACTCGTGCAAAAGCTGAGTACAGTGAGAAGATAGTAGATACGATAATAAATCAAAACGCTTTTATCCACGAGATGCAAAAAGAGCGCGGATTTAGCTCAGGCGTACTAGCTGGAGGAGACAATACAAAGCTTATAGCTCAACGAAAAAATGTAGATGCAACACTTGAAAAGCTTGACGAAAAAAATGAAATAACTCCAGAATTAAATAGTATTCGCTCAGGCGTAGATCAAAAGAGCGGTGATAATCTAATCGGACGCATAACAAAAATACTAAGAAAAGAGGTTGTTACTATAAATAGCTATAGTGATAAGCTCGAGCCTAGCTTGGTAGATGATCTAAAGCGTATCATTATTGTCGGTGAGATAAAAGAGTCTTTTGGTATTTTACGTGCTACTCTAAATGGTGTTTTTACTAAAAAGAGCATAAGTAAAGAGGACTATAACAAGGTAGTTGCACTAAATAGCGTTATAAATAAATTTATGCAGGATTTTGACGAATACAATCCAAAAGAATTTAGCGATGAATTTGACGCTATCGCTAGAAAAAAGGCTGATTTTGTAGATGCTATGAATATTATTAAAAATGTAGTTGCCACTGAAGATGTATCTTATGATGCAGCAAGTTGGTTTTCAAAGATAAGTGTTACGATAGATGCAATGAGAGAGCTTGAACTTAAACTACTTGATAATATGCAAAAAGATGCAAGACGTATTAAGGGTGATGCAAATACCGAACTTATTATAAGTTCTATTGTGATTGCGATTTGTATTTTGCTTATGTTGCTAGTATCTACATTAATAGGTAAAAACCTGATCTCTGGTATAGATCAGACTAAAAATGGCTTAGTTAGATTTTTTGACTTCTTAAATTATAAATCTAATAAGGCTGAATTTTTAGATCGTAGCGGTAGCGACGAGATCGGACAGATGAGTGCGCTGATAAATGAGAATATCAAACAAATCGAGGCAAATTTATCTGAACAAAATAATTTCATCAAAGAGGCTAATACATTTGTAAATCAAATCGGTAAAGGCAACTACGTAGCTCAGCTTAACGCAGATACTTCAAATCCTGCACTTAGCCAGCTAAAACAAACTTTCAAAGACTTACAAATCGCACTTAAAAATGCTATCGCAGCAAATGGCGATGATGTGTTAAATCTACTAGAAAGCTTTAAAAAACAAGACTTTACTAAAAGGCTTGAAGATGATGGCAAAATGGCGGTTGGTATAAATGCCCTTGGTGAAGAGATAGCCAAGATGTTAAGAGCAAATTTAGATCAAGCCCATGTGCTAGAAGAAAAGGCTGAGTCTTTAAGTCAGTCAATGAAAGAACTAACTCAAGGCGCAAATGTACAAGCAAGCTCACTTCAAGAGTCTGCTGCCGCAGTAGAGCAAATGTCAAGCTCAATGAATGCAATATCTCAAAAAACATCTGATGTTATTAGACAAAGTGATGAGATTAAAAACATCATAACTATTATTAGAGATATAGCTGATCAAACAAATTTACTAGCTCTTAATGCCGCAATAGAAGCAGCACGTGCAGGAGAGCACGGCAGAGGCTTTGCGGTTGTTGCAGATGAGGTTAGAAAACTAGCTGAAAGAACTCAAAAATCTCTAACAGAGATCGAAGCAAATACAAATGTACTAGCTCAATCAATCAATGAAATGAGTGAATCTATAAAAGAGCAAAGTGAAGGAATCAATATGATAAATCAATCAGTTGCTCAAATAGACACACTTACAAAAGAAAATGTAGTAATTGTCAATAAAGCAAATGAAGTAACATCTGATGTTGACGACATGGCTAAGGCAATAGTAAACGAAGTTAGAAAAAGTAAATTTTAATCTTTGACTTACTCTTAGAGCTCCTATTATTCTATCCCTTAAAGTAATTAAGGGATAGAACTTATCTATAAAAATTTATATGCTACTTTGCTATACGATTATTTGTAGCATTTTTCTTTTATTACGGATTTAAACAATTTTTAATAGAGAAATACTGATAATTAAGCCACTAAATCACCTTAAAGGACACTATTATGAAAAAGATCTTTGCTCTTTTACTCACAGCTTTTGTTGCTCTTTGTGCAAACGAGCTAAAATTTGGCACAGCGGCGAACTATCCGCCATTTGAATATATCGATGAAAATAACAAAATAACAGGCTTTGACATCGAGCTAATCGATGAAATTTCAAAGCGTGTAGGCTTTTCATATAAGATCATAAATATGAGTTTTGACGGCCTTATCCCAGCGCTTAAAGCCGGCAAAATAAATGGCATTATAAGTGCGATGAGTGCGACTTCAGATAGACTAAAGTCGATTGATTTTACAAAGCCATACTATCTAACTGAAAATCTTTACCTAAAGAAAAAAGGTAATGACGCACTAAAAGCTAAAGAAGAGCTAGCTGGCAAAAGAGTTGGCGTGCAACAAGGCACCGTCCAAGAGCTAGCAGCAAATGCTATAAATGGCGTAAAAGTAGTGCCTTCAGAAGATACTGTGCCACTCATCATGGGATTAAAAGTTGGTAAATTTGACGCAGTCATCCTTGATAGCTCTATCGGATATGGCTTTATCAAGAAAAATCCAGAACTTGAGGCATTTTTCAAAGAAGTTGATGGTAGTGAGGGCTTTTCAATAGCTTTTGATAAAGGAAAAGAGAGCGCGTTAATAGAGAAAATAAATCAAATTTTAGATGATATGAAAAAAGACGGAAGCTACGAAGCTTTACTTAAAAAATACGATCTAAAATAATCTTCTAGCCTGCAAATTTGCAGGCTTATGCTAAATTCTGCTTTGTCTATCGATTAAAATTTAAAAGGAAAATAATGAGAAAAATTTTGTTGCTTTTTTGCCTAGTAATGGGTCTTTTTGCGCTTCAAAACGATAAAGATATGTTAAATGGAGAGCTAAAAAACGGGCTAAAATACTATATCAAAGAGAATAAATTTCCACAAAAAACAGCTATTTTTTATCTTGTTATAAAATCTGGTTCAACTGATGAAAAAGATGGCGAGCAAGGTCTTGCTCACTTTTTGGAGCATATGGCATTTAATGGCAGCCGTGATTTTAGCAAAAATGAGCTAATTAAGCAGCTTGAAAGCCTTGGTGTGAAATTTGGAGCTGATCTAAACGCGCAGACGAGCTACGATCAAACGAGCTATGTCTTAACGATTAATGTAAATGAGAAAAATTTACAAGATACGTTTAAGGTCTTTTCGAATTGGATAGATGGCATTAAAATAGATCCTAAGGAGCTTAATAAAGAGCGTGGCGTCATAATGGAAGAAGAGCGTCAGAGAAATACGCCAGGATATAGGCTTTATTTGGCTCAAACAAAGGATATTTTTGAGGGTAGCATCTATCTAAAAAGAGTGCCAATAGGCGATATGAACGTCATCAAAAGCGTAGATGCTAAGCACATGCAAGAATTTTACGAGAGGCTTTATCAGCCAAGATTTATGAGCTTTGTCGCTGTTGGCGACTTTGATAAAAATGAGATAAAAAGCTTAATCGAAAAAAACTTTAGCCAAGCAAAAAATACAAATTCTTACATTCATCCAGAAAAAAATATCAGCTTTAAAAGTGGTTTAAATATTTTTAACTATGACTCGAATGAAACTGGAATGGAGCTAGTTAGACTTAGCTATTTTGATAAATTTAGCCCAGTTTTAAATGAGGCTGACGCAAAGAGAAATCTAGAAGACGCACTTATCGCAAGCCTAATAAATATGCTTTATGAGCAAAAAAATACAAATAATTCATCAAATTTAAGCACTGATTTTATAGCTCAAACACTTCAAGCAAAGCAGAAAATTTATAGTTTTGAAGCAAATGTATTTGGAGGCGATTTTAACGCAAGCCTTAAAGATATGCTTGGCGTTATAAAAGGCATTAAAGAGTTTGGCTTTAATAAAGATGATTTTGAAGATGTGAAAAAGGCGTTTGTGGCAAATGTAGATGCAAAATTTAAACGCTCAAAGACTAAAAAATCAAGCGCTTACGCTGGACAAATTTTAAACATGATAGAAAATGGTGGCTTTGTGTTAAGCGACGAAGACGACAAAGAGCTTAGTTTAAAGCTATTAAACGAGATTACATTAGCTGACGTGAATGCTAGATTTAGGCAAATTTTGGCCATTTCTGATGAGCGTGTAAGAATTTTTAGCAAAGATGGCTTTAAGCTTAGCAAAGATGAGTTTTTAAAGCTTTTTGCCAAAGCGCCTGCTTATAACACAAACCTATCTGCTAGCAACAACGATAAGAGCCTAGGCAATGAAAATTTAGAGCCAAAAGAGATAAGCTCAAGAAGCTTTGATGAAAAAAATGGAATTTATACCTACAAAATCTCAAATGGCTCGCAAGTTATCTTTAAGCCACTAGCTACTAAAAAAGATAGCGTTTTGTTTGCAGCCGTCAGCAAAGGAGGCACATCAAATTTGACTGATCCAAAGCTTGGTAGCTTCGCAGTAGCGCTCACAAATGAAAGTGGCGTTGGTAAATTTAATAACTATGAGCTATCAAAGGCACTAAATGGAAAGATCGTAAGCTATGAAAAGGGTATAGAAGCACTCACGCAAGGCATTTATGGCTCATCAAGCACAAGCGATCTTAGCTCGCTGCTAGCTGTCATCAATTTAGAGTTTAATGCTCCAAGAGCCGATACTCATGTGCTAGAGCGTATCAAGCAAAGAGCAAAAGATGAGCTAAGCAAAGAGCAAAATTTGCCTGAATATAAATTTAGCACCGAATTTAGCAAGTTTTTTTATGAAAACAATAAACGTGTTGCGCCGCTTGAGATGGCTGATATCGATGCGTTAAAGCTAAATGAGCTAAAAGAGATCATCAAAGATAAATTTACAAATGTAGCCTCATATACTTTTGTAATCATCGGCGACATCGACGAAGAGAGGCTTTTGCCGCTTGTTAAAAAGTATATCGCCACTTTACCAAAGCTTGACGAGGCTGAAGAATTTAAAGACGATGGCGTGCGAAGTATCAAGGGGCAGCACACCTTTAAAAGGGAGTATCAGACCTCAAAAAGAAGTGACGTGAGCGTAGATATTGTAAATTTCGATGCGAAATATAGCTTTGAAGGAGCGATTAGGCTAAGGGCATTAAGTGAAATTTTAAAAACCGCACTTCGTGAGCAGATCAGAGAAGATAAGGGTCAAACATATGGTTTTAGCCTAAATGCCAAGCTCTCACGCTATCCTTTTGAGCATTCAGATATGCTAATTAGCTTTACTTGCGATCCCGCAAACACGGACAAGATTATCGCTGAGATAAAGAAGATAATAGCTAGCATCAAGAGTAGTGGCGCGATCTTGCCAAAGCATTTGGAGGATTTTAAAGCGCAGAGTGAAATTTCTATAAAAAAAGATTATGAAAAGCCTGAGTTTTGGCAAAAGCTCATCATCTCAAATAAAATTTTTAACACACCACTTTATACGGCTGATGAGTACATAAGTGCGGTAAAAGCCATCACAAATGAGGACATCAAAGAGGCAGCTAAGCTATATCTTGATGAGAAAAATATAGTGATAAGCATAAATAATCCAAAGTAAAAATTTGGGAGTCAAACTGGCTGACTCTTAAAATTTAAACGCGAGTAAAATTTATTAAGATAAGCTAGCTTTTTAAATTAGTTGGCCAAATTGGCTTTTTAAATTCAAGTCTAAGTAGAAATTTAAAGAGCCAAGCCAGCCCTAAAATTTTAGCATAAAGCCAAAGCTAAGCGAGGAGATCCTTTGGCTTTAGTTTGTTTAGCTTTTGCACTAGTTCATCAAAGCTTGCGCCATTTTCGACCTCACGCCTGATAAATTCCTCAAAAAACTCACGTTTTATATCTTTATCCGTGTAAGTTACGCTCTTTTTGGTAACTTGCATAGGCTTAAATTTCTCTTCTTCTATCTCTTCATCGCCATTTTCTCTAACTGGTGTAAGAGCGATATTTTGCAGCACATCAGCGATGCTCTCGCCCTTTTTATAGCTTGTTTTTAGAAATTTTAAAAACTCATCTTTGCTATTTTTATCAGCGTAGCTTACACGGTGCAACATGGGCTGACCTAAGAATTCTATACGTTTTTTATCAGAGTTTTGCTCGTAATGCAAAGCCCCGTCTTTAAAAGAAATTTTCACATTTGCATGCTCGCCAAGTATCCTTTCGGCGGTAAATTCCAGCCATTTATCTTTAAACTCATCGATGCTTAGATCAGAGTCTAGCAAATTTGTAGCCTCACGGCTTATATAAAGAGCACCAAAAGCATTATTGATTATTTTATTGTTTATGCTCATTTTGTGGTTTTTGATGAACTCATCTACGCTAAAGCCGTTTTTCTCGCTAGTGATGATGGAGTTTAGTCGCCAAAGCTTCGTGCTATCAATGAAATTTTTAAGGCTAGAGATTTCATCTTTGCTCACCCCGCTATCAAGGCCATTTATCTTGCCCCAGATAGAAATTTTATCATTTGATGAGTAGCCAGAGAGCGGTAGATGCTTGATGTCCGCAGTTTTGGTGGGAATTTCTGCCTTATTTAAATTTGCGTTTGTGGCTTGGCGCTTACTAAAAGCGTCTTGGTAGTTAAAGCTTTGATTAAATCCATTTAGTGCGTTTATCATGTCAAAATCCTTTAACACAATATCGGCAAACAGATTTAAATTTTAAGTGGATTATTTTTTATTGCGGTATTTTTCAAAAATGGCGATCATTTGGTATGAGTTTTGGGCGATTTTAAATTTATTTGGATTTTTGCCAAGTAGCTCTTCTCTTAAAGAGTCAATAAATTCTCTATCTTTTTTGCAAGCCTCAAAGCTCACTCGCCCCCTAAGTACGGCCATAAATATAATATCAGCAGTCGCATTTATCATCTCAAGCATTTTTTCTTCGCTCATTTTTGTGGATTTTGCCCTTTTTAAAGCAAATATTATTCCTTTACGCTCACAAAATTTACTATTTTTACCTCTTGGCCCTCTTTGCAAGCCTCCAGCGCAGCTGCGTTTTTCACCATATGAGCGCTTTTCATATGCTCTTTTTGGCTTGCAAGATCTTCCCAAATTTCCATAAAACAGTATTCGTTTTTACCGCCCGCAACTATGCCGCACTCGTAGCTTATGCAGCCTTTATCTTTTCTTGAAGCTGGCACGATCTCTTTTAAAATTTCTTCAAATTTCGCTTCACTCCCAGCTTTTAACTTTACATTTACATAAAATCCAATCATCTGCCCATCCTTTAAAAATTTTTGGCTAAAATAGCGCAATTTAGACGCAAGTTTGCGTATTACATTACAAGGCCTTTAAACGATGAAATGATACAAAACCCTAAATTTATAATTTCTAAAACCAACCAAAAACAATAAATTTAACCAAAATCGGAGAGAAAATGAAAAGACGAGACTTTTTAAGATTAAGCGCATTAGGCGCGGCTAGCCTTCAAGCAAAAGAGCTTGGAAGCGCAGAGCAAGCGTTATTTGACAAACAAAGCGGACTAAGCGCAAATAAATTTGGCCCATTTTATGTAAAAACTATCGCAGGACGCGTGGTCGAGACGGTGCCATTTGAGGGCGATGCTTATCCAAACGAGCTAAATAACGCAGTCATTGACTACATCCAAAACGAGAGCAGAGTAAAATATCCATTTGTTAGAAAGAGCTTTTTAGCCAATCCAAACAACCCAAAACCAGAGCTTCGCGGCAAAGAGGAATTTGTGCGTGTGAGCTGGGACGAGGCTATAAAGCTAAGTGCAAAAATTTTAAAAGAAAATTTTGATAAATACGGCGCTGAAGCGATCTACGGACAGGTTTATCAGTGGGGTAGCCTTGGCAAAGTTGGCCACAGCCAAAAGACCGCAAAAAGGCTACTTAACGTGCTTGGTGGCTATGTAAATGAGCTAGGTGGCTACTCATACGGCGCAGCGACTGTCATCATGCCTCACGTCACTGGCTTCGTCGATCCTGCGCTAGCGCCAACAAAGTGGGAGGCGATCTTAAAAAATGCCAAAACGATCGTATTTTGGGGTACAAATCCAGTTGTTTCAAATAAAATCGCCATTGGCGTGCCACTTCACAACTCATATAAATACTATGACGAGATCAGAAAAAAAGGCGAAAGCGGCGAGATGAAAATTTATAGCGTTGACGTTTATCACAACGATAGCGCAAAATACTTTAACTCAAAATACCTTGAAGTCGTGCCTTGCACCGATACGGCGATGATGATAGGTATGTGTAACTACCTTTATGAAAAAGGGCTTTACAGCAAAGAATTTATAGAAAAATACACCGTTGGCTTTGATAAATTTAAAGAGTACATGCTTGGCACAAAAGACGGAGTTAATAAAAACCTAGCTTGGGCAAGCAAAATTTGTGGTGTGAGCGAGCAAGATCTTGCGAAATTTAGCGAGGATCTAGCTAAAAACGACTCAGTCATAGTTAGTGGCTACGCCATACAAAGGCAAGATCACGGCGAGATGGCCTACTGGGCGCTAGTAACGCTAAATGCGATGCTTGGACACATCGGCAAAGAGGGTTGTGGCTTTGTCACAAATGACGGCATGCACAAAAACGCTGACGAGACCTTTGTAGCGCCTAAACTAGCAGCTTTTGAGACGAAGGTACCTCAAAAATTTATTGATAGCGGGCTGGTACCAAAGACAAAGGGCTACGAAATGCCAAACTCAAGGCTAATAGACGCACTTCTTAAGCCAGGCAAAGAGATAACAAGAAATGGCAAGAGCTACAAGCTACCAAAGATCAGAGTGATGTTTAACGCCAACGGCTCGACTTTCACAAGGCATCCTGACGCAAATAGAGCGATAAAAGCTATGCGAAACGTTAATGCCATCATCACTTGCGAGCCGTTTTGGACAAGTACAGCTAAATTTAGCGACATCGTCTTGCCAGCTGCGCTTGAATATGAGAGAACGGATATCGAAATGGCAAATTCAACGAGCGAGTATCTATTTGCGATGAAGCCACTAGTTAAGCCATTTGGCGAGAGTAAAAGTGACTTCGAGATCGCAAGACTGATCGCCAAAGAGTGGGGCAGAGAAGAGGCATTTAGCGAGGGTAAAAGCGAGCTAGAGTGGGTCAAGACAATATATGAAGATGCCGTTAAAAAGGCTACCGAGCTTGGGTATGAGAGCATGCCTAGCTTTGAGGAATTTTGGCAGAAGGGATATTTTAGATTTGACAAGATCGATGAGAAAAAACGCTACTTTACAAACTACAAGAAATTCCGCGACGATCCAGTGGCAAATCCGCTAAAAACGCCATCTGGCAAGATAGAAATTTACTCTGAAACGGTCGCTAGCTTTGGCTATGATGACTGCCCACCGCATGCAGCTTGGCTTGAGCCATTTGAGTGGCTGGGTGCAAAAAATAAAAAATACCCTATCGCAATTAGCGGCGCGCACTCTAAATTTAGGCTTCACTCACAGCTAAATAACTCCGTGCTTCGCAACTTTAACGAGATCGCAGAGCGCGAGCCAGTGCTTATAAATCCAAAAACAGCCGAGTCTAGAGGGATAAAGATGGGCGACGTGGTGCGAGTGTTTAATGATAGAGGCGAAATTTTGTGCGGTGCCTTTGTGACTGAGGACGTGCCACAAAATGTCGTAATAGTAAGCGAGGGCGCTTGGTACGACCCTGAAAAACCGGGCGAAAAGAGCCTTTGCTTGCACGGAAACTTAAACGTGCTAACAAAAGATGTACCATCAAGCAAGATGAGCCAGAGCAACACCGCTCACACAAGCCTTGTGAATGTCGAGAAATTTAAAGGCGTGCCAAAGCGCGTGACAGCATTTGACGCACCAAAGATCGGCGTAATGCACGCATAAAATTAAAGCTATCCTTGAATGGATAGCTTTAAGCTTTAAAAATTTTTATTTATCTTAATAACAATGAATTTTCACAAAGCTCTTCGATCTTTGAGATTTGCTCTTTGACTCTTTCTTTTAAGCCATCAAGCATTGCTATTTTTAAAGTATAAATTTCATTAAAATCGCTCTTTATATCAAGCAAAATTTTATTTAAAAACGAGCTGTTTGAGCACATTAAAGCTTCAAACTCATAAAGACTAAACGCATCAAGCATGCGCTCATAGACATCTTTTGCGCTTGGAATATAAAGTGGAGTATTCATCTGCAGATGCGATTCTAGCGTCTTTTCTATCTTTTGTTTTATAAAATAAACCGCGAGTTTGAGCGCGTTTTCATAGTTTGAGGCTAGCTTTATATCAAGCTTTTCAAAAAACAAAGAGACCTTTTGTGTGGCCTTAAATTTAGCCGTTTCATACTCTCTTAAAAAATTTTCATATGTCCGTCCGGCATAGGTATTTATGGATTTTGTTTCGTAAGCCAAGACTTGATCATCAAAGCTAGCGTAATTTTCATAGCGAGATTTATATATTAAAAATTTATCCTCTAAATTTTTATAAAGCTCATTAAACGCTGAAGTTATCGCATTTTCTAGCTCTTTTACATCTTTTTTGTAGCGTTTAAAAAATTTATTAAAAACTACATCTTCGTAGATAAGTTTTGAAAAGACTTCGTCGCTATCAAGGCTTATTACCTCAAAATTTTCACGCTTATAAATTTCTTTGTTTAAAAGCGTCTTTGAAGCATTAAATTTTGTCTTTGAAAAAGACTTAAGTAGCTTAAATACCTCATCGGCGGCAAGTTTTATGACTTCACTCATTTGACTATATCTTAAAGCGATCTTTGGTTTAAACTCCTCTTTTATCGCCTCTAGCCTCTCATCTAGCGAGCCACTAAATTCATCTAAAATAAACCGCGCATTATCATAAATTTCTAGATGTTTTTCTTGCTCGTTAGTTAGGAGTTTTACGATCTTTTTTGCCCTTGCTTTTATGAAATTTTCTTTAAAGCTCTTGTCTAAAAAGTATTCTTTAATAGCCTTTAGAGCTTCGTTAAAATTTGAAGCTTCAAGTGGGCTTTTGTCATTATTTGTAATGCCAAGGAGTGCTTGCTTTGATGAGATAGCGATGATGTCCTCAAAAAGCTCGCCATAAGTTTGCCTAGCGTGCTTTAGCAAACTTTCAAGCTCCTCCTCACTTAGCTTGTCTTTTTGGTTGATTAGGCAGATCGCTTTTAGATCATTTGCTTTTAAAATTTCTTTGATACTTTCAAGCTCGCTAGCCTTTGCAGCATTGTTTGCAAGGCTTAGCCATATCGCACCACTAACCTTTTTTAGCGTATTTTTTGTCTCTTTTGTGTCAGCATCTCTTAGCGAGTTTAGGCCAGGAGTGTCGATGAAATTTATCTCTTTTAAAATTTCACTTGGCGCATAAAGCGTCATGCTAGAAACTTGCTCGCCTAGCTTATTTAGCTCGGCCAGATCGCTACTTGCTAGTAGGCTTTCGCTGCCGTTTATAAATTTCACGCTTAGAAGTGGCATCTTTGCAAATTTTAGCCTCACAGCCTTTGCGGTGACTGGAGTTAGTCCTGATGGCAAGATATCTTGACCAAGAAGTGCGTTTAAAAACGTTGATTTCCCACTTGAAAATTGACCGATAACAGCTATTAGCGGCGGTTCATTTAGAGTGTCTATTAGTAAATTTAAGCTCTCTTTTATCTGCTCGCTTATATGCAAGCTAGGATCGTTTAGATCATTTACAAGCCTAGCTAGCTCGCCCTTAAAATCATTTGTAAAGACCTTAAAATATCTCGCTTTGTAGGCATTTATAAACTCATTAAACATTTTTCATATCCTCTAAAAGTGAGTAAATTTCATCTTGCAAGGAAGTCTTTTGTTTAAGCTTTGAAATTGAGCTTTGATTTTGTAAATTTAGCTCATTAAGTTTTTCATTGAGCACTAAAAGTCTTTGATTTAAAGCCTCTTTTTGGCTCATTTCATAAGCCTTTACTCGCTCTTTTAGTAGCTTTTTTTCATGTTCTGCTAGCGTCTCACAAAACTGCGATATGCTTTTATTGTTAAGTAAATTTTGTCTTAAACTTAAAAGTGCCTCATCTGGCTCACTTTTATTTAAAATTTTAGCTTCAAGCTCATCTAAAAGCTCGCTAAAATCAAGCTCCACGCCCATTTGCTTTAAAAAGTCATTTATACTAAAAATTTTATTTTCACTCACCTTAAAGCTATCAAAGCTTAAAGCGATATTTTGCTCGCACGACTTTGTCTGCACCAAAGTCTCATTTCTAGCCTCTCTCATAAGTGCCGCAACTCCGTCACAAAGTGTAGTTTTTGCTATTTGTGTAAGACGTTTTAGGTTTAAATTTTCTCTTTTATTTTTGCAGTAAGCGATCTCACTCTTAATCTTTTCGTTTAGATTTTGAAGTAATGCTTCAAGCCCCATTTTATAGATATCTTTTGCATTTTTATCATCGAGTTTTTTTAGCTCGCTTTCTAAAAGCCTTTCAAGTTTTGTGAAATTTTCATTAAGAGAATTTTTGATATTTGCTTGCTCGTTTTGCAAAGCTTCTAGCTCTAAACCAAATGCTTTAAGCTCTAAAATTTCAGCCTTTGTGGCTTCGAGTTTTGTTTTTAAAATATTTTGCAATTCTTTTTGATATGAGCTTAAAATGAGAGCTGATTTTTTAGAGTCTTTGCCAAAAAGTACATCGTAAAGATACTCTTTAAACTCCGGCACGCCACTATTTAAAGCGCCATCAAGATAAGCTTTCGCGCTAAGGGCAAAATAATCTATCTTGATATCATTTATCTGCTCGCCTATCGCCTTTTTTACGTAGTTAAGCGTTTCGTTAATATCCTTTGCGTCTAACTCATCAGCGTGAGTTAGCACAATAGCAACTCTTACAATGTGCGAGTTTTCGAGGCATTTTTTCAAAAATAGTGCATCTTTTTGCGTTGCGCTTTGTGAGGCGTTCATGAGGTGGGCTAAAAGGTCGCACTCTTTCATAAAATTTGTAGTTATTTGCTCTCTTAAAACGATCGCATCATCTATGCCCGGAGTGTCTATAATGCAGACATTATCTCTTAAAAGCTCCAAATCATCATAAAGCTCAACGCTTTTTACGAGATTTGCTGTTTTTGAGCTTGAAGATGTATAGTTTTTGATCTCATCTAGGCTGATCTCTACGCTACTAGCTGGTAAATTTTCGCTTGAAAGTCCAAGCTTTTCTAGCTCGTCTGGGCTATAAAAATTTACCTTTGCATAGCTATTTGATGCATGCTTTAAGATGGTTAAATTTATGGTCTCAGGCACATTTGAAGTGCCAAGGATGGATTTATTTAAAAGCGCATTTAAAAGCGTTGATTTGCCAGAGTTTATGATACCGCTTACTGCGATATTAAAAAGCGTTTCGTTTGATCTTTTTTTAGCGCTTTTTAAAGCTAGTAAAGATTCTTTATCTTCATCAAGCATACTTGCTTTTTCATTTATCTCGTTTAGAAAATCCAAGCTCTTGTGAAAGTGATCTTTTGGTTTTGTATTAGAAATTTCAGCCTTATTTTGATTTGAGTTTTTGCTTATAAATTTTATTAAAAAATCAAATTTTTCATGGCTAATTATCTTTTCATCGCATAGTTTTTGTAAGCGGGTTACGAATTCATCGCTTGAAATTTTTGCCTCATTTAGTGCTTTTAGCGTGGCTAGCTGGGCACTTTGTATGCTAAAGATATCAAGTCCTACGCCTAGCTTTTTTAAGATAGTTCTAAACTCGGCAAGAGCCATAAACTCATCTAAATTTTTCTCATCACAAGATAAAAGAAGCGCCAGTAGATCTGGGTAAAAAGGCACGCTCGCATCGGTATTGGCATAAATTTTATTTAAATGCCAAGCGTGATTTAAAAACTCGTCCATTAAAGATTCTTTTTTTAAAATTTTTTAGATTTTATTACGTTTTTACTTACGAAGCTATCAAGATTTAGGCGCAAAATTTATGTTTTTTAAAAAGTTTAATTTAACTCAAGCTTTTTAAAGCTAACTCTTGGATTTATATTTAGCTCGCTATGGCTTACAAACTCGCCTTTTAGGTACTTCTCACGTCCCGCTCTTGCTATCATTAAGGCGTTATCAGAGCAAAACTCAAGTGGAGCTAGCAAAAGCTCGCACTCGTTTTTTTGACAAAGCACCTCAAGCCTTTTTCGTAAATTTAGATTTGCACTTGCACCGCCAACTACGCCAAAACGCTTAAATTTTCTTAACCAAAAGACCTTTTCAAGCTTGTTTAAAATGTGCTCACAGGCAGTATTTTCAAATGCGTAGCAGATGTCAGCGATATCCTTTTGTGTGATACTTTCTAGCTTTGAAATTTCGACTCTGACTTGGTTTTTAAGCCCTGAAAAACTATATTCAAGGCGTTTATCGTGAAGAAGTGGAATGGTAAAATGAAACCTCTCTTTGTCTTTGCAAAGTAGGGCATTTTGCTGAACTACGGCACCGCCTGGATAGCCAAGATCAAGCATTTTAGCAACCTTGTCAAAGCTCTCACCAAAGCTATCATCGCCAGTGCTTGCAAGCTCCAAAATTTCATCATTTTCGCTTACTTCTAAGATCATCGTATGCCCGCCACTAACTAGCAGGACGCCAAGTGGAAAGGTGGCTTCGCGATCTAAAAATAGTGAGTAGATGTGACCAACTAGGTGATTTACGGCAATTAGCGGGATATTAAGAGCCACGCTTAGCGCTTTTGCCATGCTGACGCCACCTATTAGGCTCACACTTAACCCTGGCTCATTTGTCACAGCGATTGCTTTTATATCTTTAAAATTTGGCAAGATATTCTCTAAAAGTGCTGGCAGTGCCTTTGTATGAAGTCTAGCTGCAAGCTCAGGAACCACGCCACCAAAGATAGCGTGCTCCTCTTCTTGAGAAATTTTTTTATAATAAATCTTCTCTAAAGTGTGTTCATCTATGAGTGCGACCGAGCTATCGTCACAGCTACTTTCGATGCCAAGTATCATCTAAACTCCGCTAAGATCATGCCAGCAAATTTCTCTTTGCCATCTTCGTTTTTATAAAACTCGACTCTATAAATTTTGCCATCTTTATCGATGCTGTAGCTTTTGTTTAGGCTATTTTTAGTCACTTCTTGTTCGCTCTCATCTATGCTTTTTGTGCCATATCCTATGACATTTACGCGCACGTTTTTGAGTGATTTTATTTTAAAGCTCTTTTTTACGCTAAATTTATCACCACTTTTTAATGTAAGCTCGCTGCCGTCACTTATTAGCGAAATTTCCTCAAGTGGCTTTGTAAACTCAAAATATTGTGGTTTTAATCTAGTAACAAAGCGGTTGCCATACTGCACTTTGAAGCTACCATTTTCTTTTATCACAGCTATTAGTGGATTTGGTGAGCTATAGTTTAACTCACCTTTTTTAAGTGGGACAAAATTTATTAAAGGCTTTAGATTTTTAAGGCTTATCGCGTATGAATTTTCAAGTTCAAGTCTAATCTCTTTTTCGATTGCTTTTTTTACGCTTTTAACATCAAGGTTAAACGGCCTAGTAAAGCTGATGCCAGCCTTTTTCATATATTCTTCAATGGCGATTAGATGGTAATAAGTCCTTTGCTCGGCATTTAAATTTTTACTAGCTTCGTTTGCAAAGGCTGATTTATTTTGCGTGATAGCATAGTAAGTTAGGCTTTTTAGCATCTCTTTATCGCCCATTGCGGTGTGCGTGTTTTTGATGTGATACTGGTGCTTTTGATCCATTAGATGTTTATTTAGCACGTCTTTCACGCTTGAAGCGATACTTTCAAGCTCTGGATATTTTGAGCCAGGAAGCGTGCTTTGATCAATGATGCAAGTATTGCCCCATTTATCTGGATTTTCATCTTTGTTTATAAATTTATCTCTGTAATATCCGCTTCCATCGTGTAAATTTAAGATGAGCGTAACGTTTTTATCAGTGATGACGTCTTTTATCTTCATCACTGAGTTATAGTCTGGATCGTTTTTATCAACATGGGCAAATTTTCTATTCATATCTCCTTTTGTGCCACGACTTCGCTCGATTATGCTTGGGAAATTTAAATTTGGCACGACCCAAAGCGAGCCTTTTGTGATGTTATAGTCAGTTGCCACGATAGAGGCTGCCAAAAATCCACCCGGCTCATCGCCTTGAATACCGCCGATTAACAACATCGTGTTCTCGCTTGGCTCACCTTTTTTGATAAGCGCATAGTCTAAAGTATTGGCTAAACTAGCAGTGGTAAAGGTTAGTAAAAAAAGTAAAAATTTACGCATTAATATCCTTCATAATGCTTTGTCTTTGGTAAAAGCAAATTTAAAACTATACCAGTAACCGCACCAAGCCCTATACCTGAAAATTTAACCGCTCCAAGGTCAAGCACCATGCCGCCGATGGCAAAGATGAAGATGAGGGCTACGATTATCATGTTTCTAGGGTCTGCAAGATCGACTTTATTTTTTATAAGCGTCTCCATGCCAACGCTTGCGATGATGCCAAAAAGTAGCAGCATGATACCGCCTATGACTGGGGCTGGGATAGTTGAGAGCACCGCTCCTAGCTTGCCAACAAAGGCTAGCACAATGGCAGTGATAGCCGCAAAGGTCATAATCGCTGGATTATAAGCTTTTGTAAGGCTAACTGCGCCTGTGACCTCTGAGTAGGTGGTGTTTGGCGGACCACCAAAAAAAGCAGCAAGCGAAGTGGCAAGACCATCTCCAAGGAGCGTATTTTTAAGGCCTGGATTTTTTAGAAAATCTTCTTTTGTAACATTTGAGATAGCAAGCATATCTCCGATATGCTCGATTGCTGGAGCAATAGCGATAGGTATCATATAAATGATTGCTTCAAACTCAAATTTTGGTGTAGTGAAATTTGGCATTCTAAACCAAGGTGCATTAAAGATAGGGGTAAAATCAACCATGCCAAAGCAGTAAGCTACGATGTATCCGGTGATAATACCAAGCAAAATAGGTATAAGCCTAAACATGCCACGCCCAAGCATCATCACTAAAATAGTAGCCACTAGCGAAATGCCAGCGACGATCATCGCCTCGTTTTGGGTATAAATTTCAGTAGCTGATGTTGCCATTTTGACGGCATTTGGAGCAAGGATAAGGCCTATTGTCATGATGACAGGTCCAACGACAACTGGAGGCAAAATTTTATGCAAAATTTTCTCTCCGCCAAATCGGACCACAAGACTTAAAGCAACATAGAAAAATCCAGCAAATATAACGCCTCCCATCGTCACGGCTATGCCCCATTTTTCGATACCGTACTGAAGTGGCGCGATAAAAGCAAAGGAGCTTGCTAAAAAAATAGGCGGAACATTTTTTCTAGTGACTAGCTGAAAAAGTAGCGTGCCAAGACCGGCTGTAAAGAGAGCTACATTTGCATCTAGTCCTGTAAGTATCGGCACTAATACCAGTGCACCAAAGGCGACAAATAAAAACTGAACGCCGATTAAGCTTTGCTTGGGATCAAATTTATAACCCTCATACCTTTGCATTTAACATCCTTTTTGCGTAATTTCTAACTTCTTTATCAGCTTCAAAAATTTCATCAATATTTGAAATTTTAATATTTCTAAAATTTTTAACAGAGCTTAAAACGAGCCTTGAGATATCCAAAAACGAGCATTTTTTCTCTAAAAAACTAAATACTCCAACCTCATTTGCAGCATTTATCACTACACCTAGATCAGGGTTTGCCAGGACTTTATCTTTTAGCGAAAAAATGGGATATTTTTTAAGGCTAATTTTATGAAATTTTATATTTTTTAGATCAAGTAAATTTGCATGTGAAACGATATTTTCATTGATACTTTCAAACATAGCATGAGCGATAGCTAGCTTCATGTCAGGTCGCGAGAGGTGCATCGTGCTTGAGCCATCTATAAATTCAACTACGGCATGTATCGCAGAAGTTGGCTCTATCACAGCTTCGATCTCTTTGATGCCATAAAGCCAGTAAGCCTCCATCACCTCAAAAAGCTTATTTGCCATCGTCGCACTATCAATCGTTATCTTTGCGCCCATATCCCAGTTTGGATGCTTTAGCGCATCACTTGGCGTGGCGTCTTTTAGAAATTTGATCGGCTTTTTATAAAATGCGCCGCCACTTGCTGTGATGATGAGTCTTTTTGGTGCAGTTTTGTTTTCAAGTAGAAATTTAAGCCCAAAATGCTCGCTATCAATCGGCAAAATTTCTCTAGTCTTTAGAAATTTGCCGCCAACAACAAGACTCTCTTTGTTTGCAAGGGCAAGCCTTTTGCCAAGAGTTTGCGTCTTTAAACTAGGAGCAAGGCCAGCAAAGCCAACAAGGGCGTTTATTACCTTTTTTGAGCTTGAAATTTCTAGCATTTGTAGCAGTCCAGCCTCGCCAAAAAAGATATTTTTAGTTTCTATATTTTTTACGTTTTTAGCTAGCTTTTCATCGCCTACGCAGACAAATTTTGGTTTAAATTTTAAAATTTGCTCATTTAGTAAATCTACATTTTTAGCGCAGCTTAACGCCTCAACCTCTACGCCAAATTTTTCGCAAAGATTAAGGGCGTTTTTGCCGATTGAGCCAGTTGAGCCAAGTATTACCACGAGAGCGACCAAAGTAGGGCGACTACGCCAAATAAATAACCATCTATCCTATCAAGCATGCCTCCGTGTCCTGGGAAGAGTGAACCACTATCTTTGATGCCGCAAAGTCTTTTTAGGTAGCTCTCAAACAGATCTCCCCAAACTGCAAAGACGCAGACTAAAAAGCTTGAGAATAAAATTTGGAAAAATCCTTCAGTTACAAAATTTCCAACAATGCAGCCAATCACAGTGCCTATCGCCACACCGCCTGCTGCACCCTCTATTGTTTTGTTTGGTGAGCTTGGGCTAAATGGATGTTTGCCAAACATTTTACCAACAAAAAATGCACCACTATCGCTTGCAACTACGCTTAAAATAAGCCATACAAGATAGCCTACGCCATACTCTGAGTAAAGCATCCATATCATAAAGATCGGCGTGGTTGGATAGACAAAAGGTGCGACTAGTTTTAAATTTTCACTTTTTATGTGAGCTAGGATCGAAGCAACCAGCATGATAGCAAGGATCGCTATGAATATTGGATTTGTAAAATATGTAAGCACGTAAAAAGCAAGTGCGGCAAAAACTAGCTGTTTGTGATCGATATTATAAAGTTTGAGCGACTCATTAAATGCAAAATAAAGCACAGCGCCGAGCAAGATAAAATTTAAAATATAATTATCAATAAAAAAAACTACCAAAATAGCAACAAACATCAAAACGCCAGTGATTATGCGAGATTGCATATCCTCTCCTTAAAATCGTTATTTCACTGTAATTATAACACTTAAATTTTAGACGGCGTTTAGGTGATAAAATTTTAATAATTAATTTCTGCAGATGTGTGAAATTTGCTTTTTTGTTTATTGGTCTAAGATTTATTTAAGAAACTTAATAAGTATTTATTGAAATTAAATTATATGTTAATGGCACCTTTTTATAATCTCCGCACGAAAATAAAAAATAAGGAGAAAACATGAGAAATGTTAGCAAGGTTTACAATCCAAAAAGCTCGCACTGGGTGGGTGATGGATTTTTAGCATATCCGCTTTTTACACATATGGATGAAGTTGATAAAGGAACGAATCCTTTTTTGATGCTTGATTATGCAGCACCGCAGTATTTTGAGCCAAACAATGGACAACCTCGTGGCGTTGGCGAGCATCCGCACAAAGGTTTTGAGACAGTAACTATCGCTTATGCTGGTGAGGTTGAGCATAGAGACTCAACAGGTGGTGGTGGCGTCATAAAGCAAGGTGACGTGCAGTGGATGACAGCTGGTGCAGGAGTAACTCATCAAGAATTTCACTCAAAAGAATTTAGTCAAAAAGGTGGGCTTTTTGAGATGGTGCAGCTTTGGGTAAATTTACCAAAAGCACATAAAAATACGCAGCCTAAGTATCAGCACCTACCAAAAGAGCGTATCCCAGTGGTTAGTATGGGAGACGGTGAAGCTAGGATAATAGCTGGTGAGTATGAGAACACAAGGGGTGCTGCAAGCACATTTACGCCACTAAATGTCTGGGATATAAGCATAAAAGAAGATGGTAAGATAACGCTAGACTTACCAGCAAGCCACAATCTAAGCTTGGTCATCTTGCGTGGCAATGTGATAATAAATAACTCACAAAAAGCAAGTGAAACACAACTAGTAAGGTTTGAAAACGCTAGCGGTGCAGTAATCATAAAAGCTATGGGTGGTGAGGCAAAGATACTACTTCTCTCAGGTGAGCCGATAGATGAGCCAGTAGTAGGATATGGACCGTTTGTGATGAATACAAAAGAGGAGGTTAATCAAGCAATTGATGATTATCGCAGAGGAGAATTTGGGCAGATACCGGTGGAAAACTAAATAAAACGCACGTGGTTAAGGCCATGTGCGTATTTTAGAAATTTTGTTATTTTAGTCTTGGTTTATCTGTAAAGCTTTGTAAGATAGAGTCTTGCTAAGCTTTACAAAAGTAAAATCTTAAAAATTAAAGCGTTTTTGTATAAATTTAATAATGCCACAAAGCTTGCTTTTACTGTTTTGTTTTAAAATTTAAATAGCAAAAGATAATTTCAAATCAACGCCTTAAAAATTATTTTCCTCAAAAAAGTCGGTATCGATTTTGCAAATTTCATATATTTGGCTTGTTTGAACGCCGACTTTGTATTTTATCATTAGCTCGGCTAGTCTGTCGCCATCTATCAAAACCACACTAAAATTTTGATTATCTTTGGCGAAATTTTCAGCTTCTTTGGTAAATTTTGCCGTAGTGATAAAGACGCCTTTTTTAGTATTTTTATTTGAAATAGCGCCGATAAACTGCTGAATTTCTGGCCTACGGATATTACTGCCGTCTTTGTATCTTTTTGCTTGGATATAAATTTTAGAAAGCCCAAGTTCATCTTCGTCTATGATGCCATCTATCCCGCCATCTGGGCCTTTGTTTGTGAGATTTCCAGCTCCATAATTCATCTTTTCAAGTAGCTTTGTTACAAGGTATTCAAAAAATCTTGGCTCTTTTTCTAAAATGCTAGATAAAATTTCACTTTTTAGCTCCTCTTTGATTTTGCAAAGCGCTTCATCTATATTGTCATCTGGGGTATTTTCCGTGGCTTCTTTTTTCTCTTGCCTTATCTCTTGTTTGTAAATTTCATCGTACCAAGTGAGAAATTTGCTCTTTTTGTCCTTGCTACTTACTAGCTTTTTGCCAAAATTTGTTATGGCAAATAGGCTTCTACCAACTTTTTGAAGCAGCACTTTTTCTGGCCTTGATTTTACTTGAGCTGTTGTAGCCAGATAGGATAAGGCCCAGCCCGTCCTGCTTATATATGTAAAAGTTCCACTTTTTATTTTTTGTAAAATATCTTCGTCTTTTAACTTAAAATACTCAATTATAAATTTAGAAATTTCAGCTCTATTTGCTTCTTTCTTTTGCGCAACAAATTCTAAAATAGGCAGCATCATATCTTTATAACTTGGTAACATTTTATATCCTTAAATGAAGCAAATTTTTGAAATTATATAAATTTTTTGGCTTAAAAGCTATAATCAAAGCATGAGAAGTCTTGGCCTAACAAATTTTCTTTTAGAAAATATTAGCTTATTTGTAAATACCTTTGCTACGATATTTGCACTAATTTTTTGTTTTATTTCTGGTGTTGGAATCGTCTTTATATTTATCGCATTTCCACTTGGTTATATAATGGGCGCACTCTTATCAATCCCATTTTTGATATTTTTATTTTTCTTATTTTTATCTATTGATATCTTTTTATGCCTTTTGGCATCTATTTGCAGTCTTTTTTAACAAATTTAGAAGTAAATTTGGGGCTTTTACAGCCCCTTTGCTACTTTATAGCAGCCATTTTTCTACGCATATAAGCTATGCGGCTTTGAAGTGGTAAGTGTTTAGGGCAGTTGTCTTCACAGCCTAGCAAAGTCATACAGCCAAATACGCCGTCATCGTCGCCGATAAGCTCGTAAAAGTCCTCATCGGTTCGTTTATCAAGCGCGTCGATTTTAAACCTAGCTACGCGGTTAAGTCCGACCGCACCGATGAAATCAGGCCTCATGATAGCAGTACCACACGCAGCCACGCAGATACCGCACTCGATGCAGCGATCAAGCTCAAATACCTCTTGAGCTACTTCAGGCTCGACTTTTTCCTCAAGCTTAGAGATATCGGTCTCGTGGTCGGTGTGTATCCAGCTCTCCACACGCCTACTCATCGCATTCATCCAGTTACCCGTGTCTACGCTTAAGTCTTTTAGTAACTTAAATACTGGCAAAGGCATAAGCTCAATTACTCCGCTTTCAAAATCCTTAGTAAGAGTTCTACAAGCTAATCTTGGCTTACCATTTACAAGCATGCCACAACTTCCACAAATTCCAGCACGACAAACAAAGTCAAAGCTAAGATCTGGGTCAAATTTCTCGCGAATCATATTTAACGCGATAAATAATGTCATGCCATCAGTCTCTTCTAGCTCGTATGTCGCAAAATGCGGCTTTGAAATTTTGCTTAACGGATTATATTTAAATGCTTTTATGGTTATTTTTCTACTCATATCCTATTCCTGCTCTTTCGTTTGGTGCTTTATATTTTGGTTGAAGATCATAGTGCATTAAAGCCTCTTGAATTTCTTGTCTGCTCTTACCTTCAGCTTGCATTTTCTCACGAATTTCATCAACCTCTTTTTGGCGGATGGCACTATCTGGATGCTCAATAATATTACCTTTCGCACCATAGCCTCTAAATGCTGGTGGCATTTCCATTTTCATAATATCAAGTGGCTCATATACGATAGTCGGTAGCGTATCGCCTTCTTTCCAGCTAGTTAGAGTTCTGTTTAGCCAGTTTAGGTCGTCGCGTTTCGGATAGTCCTCGCGGCAGTGCGCTCCGCGGCTCTCGGTGCGATCAAGCGCGCCTTTTGCGATACAAAGGGCTAGTTTTAGCATCTTTGGTACGCGGTAGGCTTCCTCAAGCTCAGGGTTGCCAAATAGCGCCTTGTTGGTGACTTTGACGTCCAAAGATTGTTTATAAAGCTCTTCTAGCTCTTTTACCGCTACGGCTAGACCTTCGCCGGTTCTAAAGATCGCCACGTGCTCCCACATAATGTCTTTCATCTTGTTTTTGATCTCAAATACGTTAAATTTGCCCTCTTTTTCTACTAGGCTTTTTAGATAGTCTTCCTCTTTTTTAACGAATTTTTCGATATCTGCGGTATTTATATCGATCTCATGGCTGCCGCAGTAGTCGGCAAAATAGTCCCCAACGATCATGCCAGCTACCACCGTTTCCGAAACGGAGTTGCCACCTAGGCGGTTAAATCCGTGCATATCCCAGCACGCAGCCTCGCCAGCGCTAAATAGACCCGCTAGCGTCGGGCTCTCGCCTGTAGACTTAGTTTTTATGCCGCCCATAGAGTAGTGCTGCATAGGCAGGATCGGCGCCCAGCCTTTACCGCGTTGGCGACCGTTTTCGTCGGTATACACTTCGGTGTCGGCAGGATCGATACCGTTAAAGATTTCGCAAATTTCTTGAACGTCGCGTAAATTTTTCTCTATATGCTCGCGTCCTAAGATCGAGATATCAAGCCAAACGTGATATCCGTATGGGCTAGGTACGCCCTTGCCTGCGCGGATATGCTCCATGATGCGGCGACTTACGACGTCGCGGCTAGCTAATTCTTTTTTCTCAGGCTCGTAGTCGGGCATAAAGCGGTATCCGTCCACGTCGCGTAAAATTCCGCCGTCGCCGCGGCAACCTTCTGTTAAAAGAATGCCTGATGGAACGATCGGAGTCGGGTGAAACTGAACAGCTTCCATATTTCCTAGCTGAGCTACGCCGGTCTCAAGTGCGATGGCCGCGCCGATACCTTCGCAAACTACGGCGTTTGTAGTGTGTTTATAAACCCTACCGTAGCCGCCCGTAGCGATTAGCGTACCTTTTGCGACGTATGCCGTGATCTCGCCGTTAACTAGATCACGAACGATCGCACCGTAACAGCGGTTATTTGCGTGGATTAGCGCGATAGCTTCTTTTCTATCGTGGATTTCGACGTTGTGCTTTAGAGCTTCGTTCGCTACGGCAAAAAGCATAGTGTGTCCGGTAGCGTCGGCCGTAAAGCATGTTCTCCATTTTTTAGTTCCGCCAAAGTCGCGAGAGTGGATGAGCCCGTGAACCTCTTCTTTTTCTACGATAGTCGTTTTTTGAGCGTTGATGATAGCGCTTCTCTCGCCTTTTGTTATACGAGTCCAAGGCACGCCCCAAGCAGCTAGCTCGCGGATCGCCTTAGGCGCGGTTTGACAAAACATACGCGCTACCTGCTGATCGCAGCCCCAGTCGCTACCTTTTACCGTGTCGGCAAAGTGTACGTCCTCGTTGTCGCCTTCGCTCATTTTTGAATTTCCCAAAGAGGCTTGCATGCCGCCTTGCGCAGCCGCAGAGTGTGAGCGCTTTACAGGTATGAGACTTAAAACGACGGTGCTTAAGCCCTTTTCTCCAGCAGCCACAGCAGCTCTAAGACCAGCTAGACCGCCTCCGATAACTAATGCATCATAATATTTTACATTCATCTTCTAGCTCCTTTTTAATGGCTGATCCACACGAAATCGGCGATTAGCGCAATTATAGCAAGTATGCCATAAACGGCAAATACAATTGTTTTTGCCTTATTTCTTTTGGCAAACATTTCGTGCTTATTTGCACCATCAATGCTTATCCATTTGACATACAAGCGGTACATACCGATACTAGCGTGAACGACCATGAAAACAAGTAGCGCGAAGTAAAAAAATTCTAGTTGATGAAATGCAGCCGCTGATTTGTCGGCAGTAATATGTCCGCCAAAGACTATATCCACTAGGTGTGCGCTGGCTGCGAAAAATAGAGCAAAACCGGTTAAAAACTGAAACCACCAGAGCGTAGTATCAAGGTGCTTCATGCGGTCTTTGTGGCCTCTAAACATTAGATATTGTCTATAGTTTGCTGGAAATTTTCTCATAGCTAAAAATGCATGAGCGATAAAAATGGCGAATATTACCGCGGCAATAACGTTAGTGATCCACCAAGTAGTTTCTCCAAATAAAAATTTAGCCTCCGCAAACCCTACGACAGCGTTAAATGCGTCTTTGCCAAGTAGTATAGTAGAAGTAAAAACCATATGACATAAAATAAAACAGGCCAAAATAAACCCTGTAATACTTTGCCATCTATCCCAAGCGGCTGGAGTGCGACTTTTTTTGTCGTCCGACCGTTTTCCCAAAAAACCTTCTATAAGCCCGGTCATGAGCCCTCCTAAGAAATTTGAAATAAATTATCATTTCTTAATACTAATTTAAATATTAGTATTAATTGATAAAGCTAATGCTAGCAGATTTTTACTTTAATATTTTTTAAACACTTATATTAGAGCTTTGAAAATTTTTTATAAAGCATGGCATAAATAAAAATTCCAAAACCACACATGATAAGTGATAATATTTGACCCATTGAAAGATTAAAAATAATAAATCCAAGCCCTGAATCAGGCTCTCTAAAAAATTCACAAATAAATCTTGCAAAAGTGTATAAAATAGCATAAAGCGCTATCAGCTCGCCATTAAATTTCTTAAATTTTCTATATAAAAATAAAATAATAAAAATAACTAAACCTTCTAAGAATGCCTCATAAAGCTGACTAGGATGTCTTGATTGCCCAAAAACATTTATCGCCCAAGGCACGTCTGTGACGCGTCCAAAAAGCTCTTGATTTAAGAAATTTCCGACCCTGCCAAATGTATAGCCAAAAGGTATGCAAACGGCACAAAGATCAAGTAGCTGCCATAAATTTTGTTTATACCTTTTGCAAAATAGATATGTCGCAAGCAAAAAGCCAACTACTGCTCCGTGGTAACTCATGCCACGAATTCCTATAAATTCGCCGTTATGAAATGGATTAAAAATTTGCCAAGGTTGTGTCAAGTAGTAGCTTACTTCGCCTGAATAGACTAAAACCCAGCCAAGCCTAGCACCTAAAATAATGCCTATTTCAACCCAGAAAAAGTAGTTATCCAAAAGCTGATTTGAGATTGGGATTTTATCTTTTTTAACGAGATATTTTGCCATGGCAAGTGCTAAAACAAGGGCTAAAATATACATAAGCCCATACCAGTGCACGCTAAAGCCAAAGATACTAAAGGCTACTGGATTAAAGTGGTTATAAATGTCGTTCCAAATTTCCATTTTTACTTTCTTTTTAAAATTTTTGCGATTTTACAATGATTTAGCTTTGATGAGCGAATAAGCTCTTGCTACTAAGCGCAAGGGCTAAAAATTTAAACTCGCTTGCTTCAAATTCTTTGCAAAATTTAAATAGCTCGGCAAACTCAGCCTCGTTTAAATTTACGCTCCAGATCGCTCCAGAGTCATTAAATTCTCTTTCAAACTCGCTTAAATTTTTAGTAGAAAAATAGTGCTCAAAGCGGCTCATCAGCGAAAACGGCGTAAAAAATTTGATCTCATCTTTTATCTCAAATTTCATCACGCCATCATCTTTTATCGCTTCATTTATCACCTCATTTACAGCCCCAGAGTAGGCTCTTACAAGCCCTCCAGTGCCAAGCTTTATCCCGCCAAAATACCTGACTATCAAGACGCCAACATTTATAAGATCAGCGCCCCTTAGTGCATTTAGGCTTGGCTGACCGCTAGTGCCCTTTGGCTCGCCATCGTCGCTTTGATTTTCGACTATTTGTCCGTATTTGTTTAACTCCCTTGTTGCCCAAACTACGTGAACGGCCTTAAAATGCTCCTCTTTTAGGCGTTCATGTAAGCTTTTAAATTCGCTTATCGGGCATAAAAATGCTAAAAAATTTGACTTTTTTATATCAAGCTGTGCTTTAAAAATCCTATCAATCGTCTGCAAATTTGCTCTTTTTTTAAAATTTTAAAAATCTTATCAATTTGCTAATTAAAGCCTTGTAAATTCAGACAAATTTATATTATTAAGGAAAAGATAGTAGAATTTTGCAATTTTTCATGAAGGACTAAAATGATACAAACTTGCCTATTTCCAGCGGCTGGATACGGAACGAGGTTTTTACCAGCTACAAAATCGCTCCCAAAAGAGATGTTGCCAATCCTTACAAAACCGCTCATTCACTACGGCGTTGATGAGGCACTTGAGGCTGGCATGGATAATATGGCCTTTGTCACAGGACGCGGAAAAAGGGCGCTTGAGGACTATTTTGATATAAGCTATGAGCTGGAAAAAGAGATCGCTGGTAGCTCAAAAGAGTCACTGCTAAGCGAAGTTAGAAATTTAATGAGTTCATGCACATTTTCATTTACTAGGCAAAATGCTATGAAAGGGCTTGGACATGCCATTTATACGGGCAAAACTCTAGTTCGTGACGAGGCATTTGGGGTCATTTTGGCAGATGATCTATGTATAAATGAAAACGGCGAGGGTGTGCTTTCACAGATGGTTAAAATTTATGAGAAATATCGCTGCAGCGTCGTTGCAGTGATGGAGGTGCCAAAAGAGCAGACTAAGTCTTATGGCGTCGTAAGCGGCAGGTTTATAGAAGATGATCTTATAATGGTTGATGATATGGTTGAAAAGCCTGATCCTGCCGAGGCTCCGACAAATTTAGCGATAATCGGGCGCTACATCCTAACGCCAGATATTTTTAATATCTTAGAGCGAACAAAACCAGGCAAAAACGGCGAAATTCAGATTACAGACGCGCTAAAAATGCAGGCAAAAGATGGCATGGTGCTGGCTTATAAATTTAAGGGTAAGAGGTTTGACTGCGGCAGTATCGATGGGTTCGTCGAGGCTACAAATTTCTTTTACGAGTGCAGTAAATGATAGAGACTTCATTTAAATTTAACTTTGCAAGTAGCGATGTCATCGACTCATACGCCAAACGCATAAATGACGAGTACGAAAGCGGCGAGATAGGCTACTACCACCTGCCAGTGCTTGGGCAAAATTTACTAGGCGAGATCGAGGAGTATGAAAAGGGGCTAGCTCATATCAAAAATGTAGTACTTGTTGGCATTGGCGGCAGCAGTCTTGGCGTAAAGGCGCTAAAATTGATGCTTGATGGCACAAAGGGGATAAAAAGAGAGCTTTTATTTTTAGATAACGTTGATCCTTGCAGCTACAAAAGCACGCTTGATGGGCTAAATTTTGACGAAACGCTTTTTATAATAAGCTCAAAATCAGGCAATACGATCGAGACGATCACTATTTTTAAGTGCCTGCTTGATGACTTTAAGCCTCAAAATTTAGGCAAAAATTTCCTCATCATCACTGATCCTGGGACAAATTTAGAAAATTTTGCCAAAGAAAATGGCATTAAATTTTTTAATATCCCAAAAAATGTTGGAGGGAGATTTAGCGTGCTAAGTGCGATAGGTCTTGTGCCTCTTGGTATCTGTGGCTACGATATAAAGGCACTTTTGGATGGCGCGCTTGCTTGCAAGAAGCAATACATCGAGCAAAAGGATAGTTCAATAGTCGCTAAAGCTTACCACTACGCCACTAGCAGAAATGCGAGCATAAATGTCATATTTAGCTATTGCGATAGATTTTTTGAATTTAACGACTGGTACGTGCAGCTTTGGGCGGAGAGCCTTGGTAAAAAAAGAGGCTATAAAAGGGTTGGCCTTACGCCAGTTGGACTTGTCGGTAGTCGCGATCAGCACAGCTTTTTGCAGCTTATCATGGACGGTGTAAAAGATAAGAGTGTGACATTTATAAAGATAAAAGATCACGCGAGCGACAAGGCTATCCCAAATTTGAGCCTAAAAGGGCTTGAAGAGTGCAATTTTGTGGCAGGTCTAAGCCTAAATGAGCTTATAAATTTGCAGTGCGACGCGACAGCTATGGCGCTGGTGCAAGAGGGCATAAGTGTCGATACTATCACGCTTGAGAGGCTTGATGAGTTTCATGCTGGCTGGCTCATTTTCTACTACGAGTTGCTCACCTCGGCCACTGGCATCATGCTAGGCATCAACACCTATGATCAGCCGGGCGTTGAGATAGGAAAACGTATCCTAAAAACCATGCTTTTAAAGTAAGAAATGAAGAAATTTCTGCTTTTGGCTCTTTTTGCCACACAAATTTTTGCCTTTTCGACGAGTAAATTTGTAAATGATGCTAGGTCGCAGATCGGCGTGACGCTAAGTTACGATCCAAGCTACGAAAGGCTCGCCTATCCTATGGGCGACGTGGATATCAAAAAGGGCGTTTGCACCGACGTTGTGGTAAGGGCGCTACGTCATCAGGATATGGATCTGCAAAGGCTCATTTTTGAAGATATGAGTAGAAATTTCGCAAGCTATCCTAAAAAATGGGGCCTTAAAAAGGCTGATAAAAACATCGATCACAGGCGTGTTTTAAACATCGCTACCTATCTAAAAAGGAAAGGTTTTGAGGTGAGTGATGATAAATTTCTGCCAGGGGATATCGTCACATGGATGCTACCAAGAAATCTGCCTCACATCGGCGTGATCTCAGATAAATTTGAAGGCCAAACACCGCTTGTCATCCACAATATCGGCTCTGGCGTACAAGAAGAAAACATACTTTATAGCTACAAAATTACAGGTCATTTTAGGCTAAAGTAGCAAAATGGCTTTTTAATCAAATTTTAGGCAAAATCTCAAAAAATAAATTCAAGGAAAAATAATGTTAGAAGTTAGGGGACTTACTCAAAGATTTGCAAGCAGTTTGCTATTTGAGGATGTAAATTTAAAGCTAAATCGCCACAACAGATACGGACTAATCGGTGCAAATGGCGCTGGCAAATCGACATTTTTAAAAATTTTAAGCGGAGCCATCGAGCCAACTAGCGGCGAGATCATCATAGAAAATGGACTAAAGGTTGGCGTGCTTGGACAAGATCAGTTTGCGTTTGAAAATTTCACTCTAAAAGACGCGGTACTTTATGGCAACAAACGCCTATATGACGCTGTAAAAGAGAAAGAAAAGCTCTATATGAGCGAGGAATTTACAGATGAGATAAATGAGCGCTTAAGCGAGCTTGAGATGATAAGCGCCGAGGAGGATCCAAGCTACGAGTACGAGACTAGGATAGAAAAAATTTTAAGCTCGCTTGGGTTAAATGAATTTGATAAGCTAATGAGCGAGGTCGAAAACTCAGATAAAGTTAAAGTTTTGCTAGCTCAAGTACTATTTCCAAAGCCAGACATCTTGTTCTTAGACGAGCCAACAAACAACCTTGATATAGACTCGATCGCATGGCTAGAAAACGAGCTAAACCGCCACGAGGGCACGCTTGTGGTTATCAGCCACGACAGACACTTTTTAAATAGAGTTTGCACAAACATTTTGGATGTGGATTTTAAGAAAATTCGCGAGTTTTCAGGCAACTACGACGACTGGTATATGGCTGCAAATTTGATCGCAAAGCAGCATGAGATGGAACGCGATAAGAAACTAAAAGAGAAAGAGGAGCTGGAGAAATTTATCGCGAGATTTTCAGCAAATGCGAGTAAGGCAAAGCAGGCGACCTCTCGTGCAAAGCAGCTTGAAAAGCTCGATATCGCAGAGATCGCAGTTTCAAGCAGACGTGATCCAAGCATATTATTTCGTGCAAACCGTGAGATAGGAAACGAGCTAATAGAGCTTAAAAATGTAAGTAAGAAATTTGATGATAAGGCGATATTTGAAAATTTTAACTTTAAGCTTGAAAAGGGCGACAAGCTAGCCATCATCGGCCATAACGGTGTTGGTAAAAGTACGCTTTGCAAGATCATAATGGGCGAGCTAAAGCCTGATGCGGGCGAGGTACATATAGGCGCAACCATCGAGCTAGGATATTTTGCGCAAGATACGGTAAATAAGATAGATGGCGAGCTAAAGCTTTATGAGTACTTGCAAGATGCTAAAAACAAGGACATAGACGAGATCAGAAAGTGCCTCGGCAGGATGCTCTTTAGTGGTGCCGAGCAAGAAAAGGCAGTGGGCGCGCTAAGCGGTGGCGAAAAACACCGCGTGAGACTAGCTCAGCTCATGCTTCATAGACCAAATTTACTTGTCATGGACGAGCCAAACAACCACCTCGATCTTGAAGCTATCATCGCGCTTGGCGAAGCGTTTTATAACTTTAACGGCTCAGTCATCTGCGTGAGCCACGACAGGGAGCTTATAGACGCCTTTGCAAATAGAATTTTACACCTAAAAGGCAATGGCGAAGTGGTTGATTTTAAAGGTACATACGAAGAGTATAGAGCAAATTTAGGGCTTGAGAGCTAAAATTTATTATTTCTTGCTCCTGATTGTAGGGGCAAGATTAAAATTTATATTTACTACAATTTCTTGTAAGTATTAATCTAACCATATAAATTAAAAATAGCTTATAAAAATTATTAAAATCCAATAAAAAGACTTTATAAATAAGAAAGAAAATTAATAAGAATTTTATAAAGCATTAGTAAGATTTATAAAATAAAATTTATTAAATAATATTTTTATGATGCTTAGTTTAAGGGCTCTATTTAAAAATTTAATAAATTTACTTTGCAATATGGTGATATTTACTTAGTTTTTACTTTCTAAATTAATATTAGAAATAAAATTTAACTTTATTTTTTATATTTTTGGATATAAAAAGTGTGATTTAATATTTATTTTATGTTTTTTTTTCAGAGCTACGGCAATCACCGAGTTTGACACCCTGCGTTGCGGCGGCGGCGTCAGATGTGTATAAAGGACAGATCGTACGTTTGCCGCATTCAGTCTTTGCGCCATATACGTCAATTACGACAAATATTTTGTTTTTTAACGCTAGCGAGCCGACAAGTAAAATTTGGTTTTACCGCCTAGATATGCCTGAAGGACAAA